>JBHIVS010000048.1:0-13059 GCA_041987885.1 Pseudobdellovibrionaceae bacterium
GGCTCAGAAACGGGTCAAGCGGTTAGGCTGGATCAGAACGAAATGGTTTGTCTGAGTCTTCCAGGTGGAAATTTATATTTATATATTAAATGTGCCCCTGCGACAAATAAAGCACCATTGTTGCCTCTGATGACATCTGGTTCTGAGGTAATGAGCTTTTTAGGAGCTATGATTGCTGTAGGGTTGTTAGGTCTTTATGTAACGACAACAACTCCTAAGGATTTTGGTCAGGAAAAACAGGAGGACGTGCAAAGAATTGCTCAGGTGGTATTTAATAATCCTCCGCCGAAACCACCAGCACCTCCACCTCCTCCTCCGCCGGAGCCACCAAAAGTAGAAGTGCCTCCTCCGCCAAAGCCGCCAGAACCTAAAAAGGTAAAAGTAGCTGATAAGGCAAAGGCAGAGCAAACCAAGGCTCCACAAAATAAACCTGCGCCTAAACAGCAGGTGGCGGCTCGTGCTGCGGAAGTAGCGCCGAAGCCAAATTCACAGAATAAGCCCAAAGAGTTTACTTCGACAAAGCAAGGTGGTGCTGTGAAAACAGGCCAATCTGAGGGAGCTAATGCGACTTCAAAAAATAAAGACGTGTCTAAGTTAGGCTTAATGAGCGCATTTGGAGGCGGCGGTAGTCGTTCAAGTATTGATAAGGCATACTCTGGAGCTGGTGAAGTTTTAGGTATGGCTGATAAAGCAACTGGTACGTCTGGATTTAATCAAGACCGTGCTGGGGATGATTTAGGTTCAAAATTCAAGGACTCCGGAGCTGGCGGTAAAGGTACTGCGACTCAAGGTATTGCTGGTATCGGAACCAAAGGAAGAGGTACGGGGCAATCTGCTTATGGTGCTGCTGATGGGTACGGAAGCAAAACTTCAGTAGCGATTGAGCCTGGAGGAATGGAAGAAGCTTTCGACCCAACTATCGATAAGGAAGCGATTCGTAGAGTAATTCGCTCTAATATCAGCGAAGTTCGTAGTTGTTACGAGCGAGTGTTAAATACAAAACCAAAAGGAACTAAACTTGAAGGTAAGGTTGTTCTAGGTTGGGATATTATTGAAAGAGGACAGGCGAGAAACGTAAAAGTTGTCAGTTCAACTCTCGGTAATAAAGAAATTGAAGATTGTATTAAACGTCGCTTGGCAAGTTGGACTTTTCCAGAACCACCGACGGGTATGACTGCTGAAGTGCAAGCATATCCATTTGTATTGAACCAAAGTAATTAATTTTTAGATTTATTTTATTAAATTTTTAGGAGGATTTCCGTGGACCCAATAGCAGCAACTGAAAACGTAAACTTTATACAACGAGCATTCTCAGAGGGTGGATTTGTAATGTACATCATCGCATTAATTGCGGTGTTGGCTATCTTCCTAATTATTGAACGTACGCTAAAGTTGAAACAAATGTCCGTGGATAAAAAAGAATTCACTGATAATATTTTTAGAATGGTTATCGCTGGTGATTTACGTCAAGCGATTAGCTATTGCGATGCAAGACCAGCTCCGTTATCTAATACGGTAAAAGCAGGTCTCGTTCAGGCGATGAACAAACGTCCTGACGAAGAAATTCAAGTAGCTATGGATGCTGCGGTAATGAGAGAAATGCCAAAGGTTGAAGGTTTGACTTCTTTCCTAGCAGTTTTCGGTAATATTGGGGTTTTGGCAGGTCTATTGGGTACGATCATTGGTATGATCGGTTCATTCCGTGCGGTTGCTGCGGCTGACCCTGCTACAAAAGCTCTTGAGTTATCAAAGGGTATCTCGCATGCCTTGAATTGTACTGCATTTGGTCTTTTTGTGGCGATTGTTTCTATCGTTGCTTTCGGTCTTTTCCAGCACAGAATTCAAAAAACAGAAAATGAAGTTGTTGAAACAAGCATGAGCTTGTTGAACTTAGTAGTTGCTAACAGAGACAAGATTAAAGACTAATCTTTAAGTGGAGTTGAGATGGCTCACATAGATACCGGTGGATCCGGTGGTAGAGAAAAGAATATTGAATTGAATCTAGTACCTGTCATTGACTTGATGAGTGTTCTTATCACTTTCTTGTTAATTACTGCGGTTTGGACTCAAGTCTCTATGATTCAAATTGGAAGTTCTCTCTATGGAAAAAAGAGTGAATCCCAAGAGCCTACACCACCTCCACCAAATGCAGATGTTGTATTGAAGATTGATGTTGTACCGACAGGCTATAATCTTATGGTAGGTCGTGAAACTTTTAAACTTCCAATGATTAATGGCGCATATGATGATGCAGGTCTTATTGCTCAGCTTCAGAGGGTAAAACAAATCTATCCTGAAAAAATAGATGCTGTTTTGTCTGTGGCAGATATTGTTCCTTATGAACAATTAATTAAGGCAATGGATGATTGTTTAAGCTCTGGATTCACTGCGATTTCAGTTGCGACAGGGGAGCCTTTGTAATGGCAATTTATAAACCAGGTGAGCGTCATCGCTATCATAATATTCTTAGTAAACGTGGCGGAAAAAGAACTGTTACTGCAACACTATCTTTAACTGCCATGGTGGATATGTTTACGGTTTTGGTTATTTTTCTTCTGCAAAATTATAATGCTACAGGAGAAATTCTTTATATCCCTAAGGAAGTTGTTCTTCCTCAGGCGAGCGCAGTCCGTGAGTTGAAGCCTGCCCATGTTGTTACTATTTCTGAAAAAGAAATTTTATTGGATACTCAGGTTGTTGCTACGTTTTCTGATGTAAAAGCTTCTGAAGACTGGATGATCGAAAACTTGAGAGCAGAGTTAGTGACAGCTATGGCTAAGTCAAAAACAGAAGCAGAAGGCAAACTACAAAATAAGATTCGTGGTGCGGTTGAGAGCGTAAAGGGTCAAGCTGATGAGGATAAAGAGCCTTGGAGTAAGATCACGGTTCAAGCCGATAAAGGAATCGATTTTGGAACTGTTAAGAAAGTTATGTATACAGTCACTGAAGCCGGTGCTAGTGAAATTAATTTTGCGGTCATGAAAAGTCCGGAAGAGTTAAAAAACTAATTATAGTCACCTGTAAAGATGAAAATGATAAAAGTAGAGACCCGAAAGGGTCTTTACTTTTTTGTGCTAAGGAAACTTTTTTGACCAAGTTTCTGAGATAGTTTACACTAAAGATCTAATGACTAAATATAAGAATCTCATATTTTTATTGTTACTGGCTGCTCTTTTTATAGAGATTCTTGTAATATTCCCAAATCAAGTAGAGCACGAAGATGAAAGTGTCGTTCGTGCTGCTGTTGAACAACAAGAAAAAGAAGCCTTACAAAACTCGGGCAGTTCTAATAGTGGCGCTAAAATTCCTTCTCAAAAAATGGAAGGTGTTCATTTAGTTGAAAGTCAAAAAGGCAATAGGGACTGGGAACTCTATGCGGAGCAGGCCGAGGGCAGTCAGACGGGTGGAAATTGGACCTTAAAGAAAGTTAAAATCTTTTTTTATCGAGATGAGAAGGTTGAATTTACCGTAGTGGGTGACGAGGGTAATATTGATAATATTACTAAAAATATTTCTGTACGTGGCAATGTAATTACGAAATCAACGAATGGCTATACTTTTAAGACCGAAGCTATATCTTATAACTCCGTGATTCGAGAGATTTTAAGCCCAGGGCGTGTGTTCGTGAATGGTCCTATGGATCAAGGTGGCAGCGGTATTTCAGTAGACGGTACGGATCTAAGAGTCATGGTAGATCAGTCTAAAATGCAAATTAGGAAAAATATATCAGCTCGTAAAAGCATGAAAGACGGTAAAAAAATTGTAGTAGCAGCTGATTCTGTAGAGCTGAGTGGATCTACCTCTGAAGCTAAGTTCGGCGGTATGGTGCGATTGACTTATGATAAGATGACGGTTGAAGGACCGAGTGCGATCTTTTCATATGGTAAGAAAAATAATATGCTTAATGGAATTAAATTTGAGGGAGGGGTTAAGGTTTCTGAGTTAAATCGATTTGTAACCTCCCAAAATTTGGATCTAAATTTGATTCAGCAGATCTACTCTTTCACCGGTGGGCCTAGATTGGTGCAGGATGGAGATGAACTCAGAGGGAATGAGATCATCTTCTATGATGGCGGTAAAAAGGTTAAGGTTGAAAAAGTACGAGCGAAAGTGGAGAATAAACAAGAATGAGCATTCTTACGATCAAAGAAATTTCGAAAACTTATAAGAAACGTACAGTTGTTTCTGGAGCTTCATTCTCTGTGGAATCAGGGCAAGTTGTTGGACTCTTAGGACCGAATGGAGCTGGAAAAACCACTTCCTTTTATATGGTGGTTGGTCTAGTTCAACCTGACTCTGGAGCTATTAAACTAGATGATTTAGAAATTACTAATGAACCCATGTACAAGCGAGCTCGTGTAGGGTTGAGCTACTTAGCTCAGGAACCCAGTATTTTTCGTAAACTGACTGTTGCAGAAAATATAACTGTAGCGCTTGAAGCTCATGGCTATACAGGGGCGAGTGGTACAGAAAAATTAGAACATCTTATCTCAGAGTTTCATATAGGTCATATTCGTGATAGCTACGGGTATGCCTTGTCTGGTGGTGAACGCAGAAGGGTTGAAATTGCCAGAGCATTGGCAGGCGATCCAAAGTTTATTCTTCTGGATGAGCCTTTTGCAGGTATCGATCCTATTGCGGTGGCAGATATTCAGAATATTATTAGAGAACTTAAGGCCAAAGGTATAGGAGTTCTAATCACTGATCATAACGTGCGTGAGACTTTGGGTATTTGCGACTATGCTTATATACTGAAGGATGGAAAAATTCAGGTGAGTGGAAGCTCCGATGAAATTGCCAATTCTGAAGTTGCTCGAAAATTCTACCTTGGTGAGAACTTCAGGCTTTAGTTTTTTTAGAGCATTGCATTAGCTGATTTATCAGAAAGGTATATTCATGGCGCTTCGACAGACGATGAACTTGAGTCAATCTCTTGTAATTACGCCTCAATTACAGCAAGCCATCAAGTTATTACAGATGTCTCGTATGGAGCTGGAAACAGCTGTGCGATCTGAGTTAGAAGAAAATCCTATTCTTGAAGAAGCAGAGGCTGCACTGACAGGAGAAGATCTCGAGAGAACGCGAGAAGCTGCCTCTGAAGTCGATCCATCTGAAACTCCTGATCAACATGCTCAAGACCCTCAAAAGCAAGACGAGTTTGAGTGGGAATCTTACATTGAAGTAAATCAAAAACCTCCTCAATCCGGAATGGCTGGGTCTGAGGAAATTATGAATTATGAAAACGTAATTTCTTCGACTCAAACCTTGCACGACCATCTTTATTGGCAAGTTAAAATGAATGGTTTCTCTGAAGAAGAAGAAAGAGCTGCCGATGCTTTGATTGGGGCGATTGATGATGATGGTTATATCAAGATTCCACTGGCGCAGGTCGCTGAAGAAGAAAAAATTGATTTAGATCTATTGGAAGACACCCTGACGTTGATTCATGAGTTCGATCCCCCTGGAGTGGGTGCTCGAGATCTTCAAGAGTGTTTGTTAGTTCAAGCTAAACACATGGAAGAAGATACTCACGATCTTGTGACTTTGATTAAGAATCACTTGAAAGATCTAGAAAAAAAGAACTTTGAAGCAATTGCAAAGAGTCTTAATAAAGATTTAGAAGACGTCATCGAGATGTGTAAAATTATTTATGCGATGGACCCTAAACCTGGTCGTGCATACTTATCGAGTGATACTCACTATGTGTCTCCTGATGTATATGTTTACAAAGTCGGAGATGATTACGTAGTTTCTTTGAATGAAGATGGGCTACCTCGTTTAAAAATTTCGAACTTCTATAAAAATATGTTGAAGGGCGGAAAAACAACGGGAGATAAAACTCAAGACTACATTCAAGAAAAATTACGTTCTGCTGTTTGGTTGATTAAATCTATTCATCAAAGACAAAGAACTATTTATAAAGTTGCAGAATCAATTGTAAAGCATCAAAGAGAGTTTTTTGAAAAGGGTTCTGAGCATTTAAAGCCGATGGTACTTCGTGATATCGCCAATGATATTGGCATGCATGAATCTACGGTAAGTCGTGTGACGACTGCAAAATACGTTCATACTCCTCAAGGAATTTATGAACTTAAATATTTCTTCAACTCAGGGATTAATTCTTCAGATGGGGATGCACTTGCTTCTGAATCTGTAAAAGTAAAAATTAAAGATTTAGTTTCTAAAGAAGATCCAAAGAATCCGTTATCAGATCAAAAAATCGTAGATTTGTTAAAGGTTGAGGGTATTCAAATTGCTCGTAGAACAGTGGCGAAATATAGAGATATGTTAAAGATCTTACCATCATCTCAACGAAAAAAATTCTTCTAAGAAAGAGCCCTCGGAAGAGGGCTTTTTTGTTTTAATTTAGGTTCACCTACGGATGGAGAAGTTATGAATTTAAAAGCAATGATTAGAGATGTTCCTGATTTTCCAAAACCCGGAATTCTTTTTAGAGACATGACACCTTTGTTGCAAAATTCAGAAGCTCTTAAATATGTTTCTCAAGAGCTCTTTAGAGGCCTTGATATGAGCAGAGTTGATTATATCGCAGGGATAGAGTCGAGAGGATTTATTCTTGGCGCGCATTTGGCAGCTGTTCATAATAAAGGTTTTTTGCCAATCCGCAAAGCAGGGAAATTGCCTCCTCCTACTAAAAGAGCAAAGTATTCTCTGGAATATGGTGAAGCGGAGATAGAAATGTCATTGGGGACGGGGAGAGTTGTTATCGTCGACGACGTTTTGGCGACAGGCGGTACTCTTGGAGCTGCAATTGAACTTTGTAAAGATTCAGGGTATAGCGTTGTGGATGTGGCTGTTCTTGTGAATTTGCCATTTTTAAATCAATTTAAATTTAATGATAAAGAGGTCAGATCCCTTGTTCAATACTAAAGATATTCTTTTGATTATGGCTCTTCCAAATGAATCGAAAGGGCTTTTTGAGGCTCAAAGTATTCCAGTTTATTATAGTGGTATTGGCAAGGTGAATGCGGCTTTAACTGCTATGGACCTGATTCACAAAGTAAAGCCAAAACTAGTTTTGAATTTAGGAACAGCAGGTAGTTCTAAGTTTGATACTCACTCTTTGGTAGAAGTGAATACTTTTGTTCAGAGAGATATGGATATTACCCCTCTAGGTTTTAAAATGGGAGAAACTCCCTTTGATGAGATTCCATTGGAGATTGTTTTAGAGCCTTATTTTACGGACCTTCCTTCGGGGATTTGTGGGACTGGTGATACATTTGAAGTTGGTCCACCTAAAGTTTCTTGTGATTTGGTGGATATGGAAGGATATGCAATCGCTAAAGTTTGCAAAAAAATGAATATTCCTATGTTGTCGGTAAAATATATTTCCGATGGAGCAAATGAAAAGTCTCATATGGATTGGGAGGAAAATTTGCTAGAGGGGGCTAAAAAGCTCTTGTCTGTTTATCAACGATTGATGTCATAAATCATAAATAAAATAGAACTGTTGCTCGAATATTAAACAACCTCTCTTTGAGAGGTTTTTTTGTTTTAAAACTAAACATCCGAATCTTTTTTCTCCAGATAAGTGTTTATAAATAAATTAACCCTTAATAAATCGTAGGGAGTCTCAAAATAGGGCTCATCTTTGGTCTTGATGGGCCGATAAGAAGTCTAGGAAGACATATAAATGGCCTTGAAAGGGGCCTGATGAAGGAGAAAAAATGAAAATCAACTATACCTTTAAGCATCTCGACTACTCTGACGCTCTATGCTCCTATACCAGAGATCAACTGACTGAGATTAGTCGTTTTTTGCTTAAAGAAGGTTACGGCAACGTTTATTTCAGTAAACAAAATCACGAATTCTGTGTTGAAATCTCTGTAAATACGAAGGAAAAGTACTTTAAGGCATCGGCATTCTCTCCTGATCCCTATTCCGCGGTGGATGCTGTGGCCGAAAAATTAGAAAAACAGTTCCTCAAAGTAGCTAAGCAGTTTAAAGATCATACTTCTCCAGAGTATACAAAAGAGGGTAGAACGGAAAAGTGGAATAAAATCCGCAAAGCTGCTTAACATTTAAGCATTTATATTATCTAAAAAAGGGGCTTATGGCCCCTTTTTCTTTTTATAATTTCTTTAGATCTTTTAAATAGTTGCCCTACAATTCTTGACCCGTCTAACCCCATTTGATAACTTGCCGCCTCAATAACCATTCCGCATGAGGATTTAAGTAGTGAAAAATTATCTTTTTACAAGTGAGTCTGTGTCTGAAGGTCATCCCGATAAAATGGCGGACCAAATTTCTGACGGTATCTTGGATGCTATTTTAGCCCAAGATTCTAAAGGTCGTGTTGCCTGTGAGACTTTATTGACGACAGGTCTTGTTGTAGTTGCTGGTGAAATCACAACTTCAGCAAAAGTTAACTTTTCTGAAGTTGCAAGAGATGTGATCAAAAAAATTGGTTACGATCATTCAGATAAAGGTTTTGACTACAAAACTTGCGGAGTGATGATCGCAGTTGGGCAGCAGTCTCCAGATATCGCAGCAGGAGTTAAGGAAACTCTATCTGATGATCAAGGTGCGGGTGACCAAGGTTTAATGTTTGGTTATGCAGTTAATGAAACTCCGGAGTTGATGCCTTTAAGTATCGCTATGTCTCATAAATTAGTGAAAGATTTGGCAACTCTAAGAAAAAACAATGTGGTTGATTGGTTGCGCCCAGACGCTAAATCTCAAGTAACTGTTCAGTATGAAAATGGTATTGCAAAAAGAATTGATGCTGTAGTTATTTCTACCCAACATGCTGATAGCGTTGCAAATGCAACTATCAAAGAATTTATCACTGAAGAACTTATTAAAAAATCAATTCCGTCTCAGTGGATTGATGCTAAAACTAAATTCTTTATCAATCCAACAGGTCGCTTCGTAACAGGTGGGCCAATGGGTGATGCGGGTCTTACAGGTCGTAAAATCATCGTTGATACTTATGGTGGCCATGGAGCTCACGGTGGTGGGGCGTTCTCTGGTAAAGATCCTTCAAAAGTAGATCGCTCGGCGGCCTATGCTTCTCGTCATATTGCTAAGAATATCGTGGGTGCAGGTCTTGCTGAAAGATGCTTGGTTCAAGTTGCTTATGCTATCGGTGTAGCTGAGCCTGTTTCTATTACTGTAAATGACTATGGAACAAGCAAGGTTGGTCCGGAAGTTCTTGAAAAAGCTGTTCGTCAGGTATTTGATCTACGTCCGGCAAGAATCACAAAGGATTTAGATCTTTTAAGACCGATTTATAGCCCTACTGCAGCTTATGGCCATTTTGGTAGAGATGAAGAGACATTTACTTGGGAAAAACTCAACAAAGTGGATGCTCTTAGAGAAGCTGTAAAATCTTTCGTATAAAAGACTTTTTAAAAACATTAATCATTGCGCCGAGTTGTTAGTAGCAACTCGGCGCTTCTCATTTATAATACCCGCCATGGATCCAAAATACATTCGTAACTTTTCTATTATTGCACATATCGATCACGGTAAATCTACATTGGCCGATGGTCTTCTTTCTTTTACTGGAGCTCTTTCTGATCGCGAAAAAAAGGATCAGTTTCTCGACAACATGGAGCTTGAGAGAGAACGAGGAATCACCATTAAGGCTCAGACTGTTTGTTTAGATTATAAAAGCAAAGATGGTAATCAATACCAAATAAATCTTATCGATACTCCGGGACACGTAGACTTTTCTTATGAGGTGTCTCGCTCATTGGCTGCTTGTGAAGGTGCCATTCTTGTTGTTGATGCAGCTCAAGGGGTTGAAGCTCAAACTTTAGCGAATGTTTATTTAGCTATGGAAAATAATTTAGAGATTATTCCTGTGCTGAATAAGATTGATTTACCCTCTGCTGACCCTGAAGGGGTGAGTCGACAAATCGAAGATACCGTGGGACTTGATTGTACAAATATAATCAAAGCTTCTGCGAAAGAAAAAATTGGTATCCAAGATATTCTTGAAGCTATTATTGAAAAAGTACCTCCTCCAAAAGCTGATAGAAATTTACCTGCGCGTGCTTTGATTTTTGACTCTTGGTTTGATGCTTATCAGGGTGTAGTTGTTCTTGTTCGTGTTATGGATGGGCAAATTAAAAAAGGCGACAAGATTAAATTCATGGCCACGGATAGGGACTATGAAGTTTTGCGCATGGGTAAATATAAACCTTTCCCTGCTATGCAAGATAATCTTGAAGCTGGGGAGGTTGGCTTTATTATTTGCGGTATTAAAGATATTCGCGATGTTAAAGTGGGTGATACTGTTACCACCGTAAAAAATCCAGCTCCAGAACCTTTAGCTGGTTTCCAAAAAATTAAGCCAATGGTTTTTGCTGGTATTTTCCCAGTTGTTGCCTCTGAATACGAAAATTTAAGAGACGCTCTTGATAAGCTCTGTTTAAACGACTCTTCGTTAAGTTTTGAAATTGAAAAATCAGCGGCACTTGGTTTCGGCTACCGTTGTGGATTCCTAGGGCTTTTGCATATGGAAATCGTGCAAGAGCGTTTGGAGCGTGAGTTTAATTTAGATTTAATCACGACGGCCCCTACGGTTGTTTATAGAATTACAAAAACTGATGGAACAGAAATGTTGTTAGAGAACCCATCAGGCATGCCGGTTGAAACTCAAATTGCAAAATTTGAGGAACCTTACGTGAAAGTGACTCTTCATACTCCAACCGATTATATCGGTGGAATTTTGAAAATGTGTGAAGATAAGCGAGGTATTCAACAGAAAATGGAATATGTAAACGATAAGAAAGTAATTATCGTCTATAAACTTCCAATGAATGAAATGGTTATGGATTTCTATGATAGATTGAAGTCGATATCTAAGGGATATGCTTCTCTTGAATATGAATTTATTGGTTTTGAAGAAGCAGATCTAGTGAAGCTGGATATTCTTATCAATGGTGAGCCGATTGATGCATTGTCTTTAATTGTTCATAGATCTAAGGCTCAGAATAGAGGTCGTGCTCTTGCTGAGAAAATGAGAGAGTTGATTCCGCGCCAGCAATATCAGGTTGCGATTCAAGCAGCAATCGGTGCAAAAATTATTGCTCGTGAAACTTTAAGTGCAATTAGAAAAGACGTGACTGCCAAGTGTTATGGTGGTGATATTTCTCGTAAGCGTAAATTATTAGAGAAGCAAAAAGAAGGTAAGAAACGTATGAAGCAGATCGGAACTGTCGATGTGCCTCAAGAAGCCTTCCTTGCTATCTTGAAAGTGGAAGACTAAGGAGATTGAGATGGGACATAAAGGGTGGGACTGGAGATCAAAGAAATTTTGGACCGATGGTTGGGGTTCTTTGTTCTTGGCCGTTTTTATTGCCCTTTTTATTAGATGGGGTTTTTTAGAAGCCTATGTGATTCCATCAGGCTCTATGCTGCCGTCTTTATTGATTCACGACCACATATTCGTAAATAAACTTACTTATGGGTTGAGAGTTCCATTCTCTGAAAAATGGTTGGTAAAATTCAGAGAAGCAGAACGAGGCGAAGTTATTGTTTTTAAATTTCCTCAAGATATGAATACGTTCTTTATCAAGAGAATTGTGGGCCTGCCTGGGGATAAAATTTATTACGAAAATGGATCGCTATATATAAATGATAAAGTCGTAGAAAAAAAAGTTCCTGTATCCCAAGACGAATTTAATTGGCTTCGTGATGCTGACTTTCAGCGTGATGGAAATATCAACGATGCCAAAGATAACTATGTTGGTTTTACAGAGGCACTTCCAACGCAAAACTCGGAAGTTAAAGATCATGCTATTTTGTTACGTAAAGGTGATGTATACGATACTTTCGGTCCGGTAACAGTGCCAGATGATCATCTTTTTGTGATGGGTGATAATAGAATGAATTCCCATGACAGCCGAGGTTGGGGATTTTTACCAAAGCAAAATATTCTTGGCGAGGCGATGTTTGTTTGGTTAAGTTGCGAAGAAACCATCCGTACCGTTCCATTTTTGTGTAATCCTATGACAATTCGTTGGAAAAGATTTTTCCATAATGTGAACTAGGTCAGGTGTATGGGGAAGAACTATAAAGGAACTTGGAATCAAGCTATTTTTGCCTTTATAGTTCCTATCGCACTTGTTTTGGCAGTCAGATGGGCTCTTGTGGAGCCCTTTATTATTCCCTCAGGGAGTATGATTCCGACTCTTCTTGTAAATGACCATATTTTGGTTAATAAGTCTTCATTCGGTCTTAAAGTTCCCTTTACAAATGTTTGGCTGCTAAGATGGTCTTCTCCTCAGCGAGGCGATATTGTTGTATTTAAATATCCTGTAAATACTGATGTATTTTATATTAAAAGGCTTATCGGTGTTCCTGGGGATGTAATAGTAATTAATGATGGGCGTCTTACGGTAAATGGACAAGTAGTCCCCTTAGAACCAACGCTCCCTCCACACGCTCCTAATGGATATTATTATTTTAACGAAAAAATTGGCGAAAAGTCTCATTTGGTAAGATTCATTTCAATGTTAAGTGATGCTGAACAAAAAATCACAGTTCCAGAAAACTCATATTTTTTTATGGGAGATAATAGAGATGAATCTAGTGACTCTCGTGAGTGGGGGTTTGTTTCTCAGGATCTCCTAGTTGGTGAGGCTTTTTTTATTTGGTTTTCTTGTGAAGAGATGTTGCCGAGTATGAAGTACATGTGTAATCCAGCACAGCTTCGATCTGATCGAATATTCAAGTCTATAGAATAATTTTTTAAACTCATTGAAGCTCGATTCAATTTCTGTCTAAAATAGAAAGAATGAATCGTTGGCGTGAATATTTATTAACATTAATCAGTGATATTTTGGATCTGTCTAAAATCGAAGCAGATCGAATTGAACTGTATCCGACTGTTTTTCATTTTAATGATTTTTTACAAAGCATCGTCCAAATATTCCAAATGCGGGTTAAGCAAAAAGAAATTTCTTTTTTATGTGGATAAATCATAAAATTCAAACTAAAAATTTGTGTCAAAATTTTCATATTGTTTTTCGTTCAAATTCCTCAGAGCCATACCTGCAGTATAATATTTTTCTTCGCAAAAATATT
>JBHIVS010000049.1:0-7036 GCA_041987885.1 Pseudobdellovibrionaceae bacterium
ATACATTACAGGGAATCATATGATATACTTAAGATTGACAATTATACCATGATGTATTATTAGAAAACACCAGAAGAAAAAAAATATAATTAAAAAGCCTCCCGCCCGCATCAAAGTTTTGAAACAAAAGAATGATAAACTAATGGGTTTCTTTCAGAGGCCTAATGACAATAAGATCTCCTAGACTTGTATTATGCCATCTCTGCCACGTATAGTATTCCTTCTTTTGAAAATTCTGAAGTATCCTGTCGAGAATACAACCATAATTGCTGACCATTAGAGGCATCTAAGGCATAGAAAACATTATTTCCAGCTAAGAAATAAATCACACCCTCGTGCAATAAAGGTTTAGCAAGATTTTCGGATTTTGAATCAAATTGCCACTCAATACGGCCAGTACTCATCTCGATGGAATAAAACTTTCCATCGCTAGCCCCAACAAAAAGTCGATCATTAATGACTGTTGCGCTGGGCTCAACACCGTTTTCAATTTTTAAACGCCATTTTTCATAGCCAAATCTTTTAGTGTAAGCAACCAAGCCATCTATGCCATTCCCTTGAATAACCAAATCTTCCGTCACAATTGGAGTCATGCGATTGATTTTTCGAAATTCAAGGTTCTCTTTTTCTGTTGTTTGACGAACCCAAGCGGCCTTAACAGTATATTCTCTCTTGGAGTTGTTTAAAGAAGACCATTTCTCCATAGTATTGCTAAGAGTTGTACACCCTGCCAAACTTAAGAGTAATAAACTGTAAAGCGCAAATTTCATCTTAAAACCTCTTCTTACAGATTTTGTTTAACTTTTAGAAGGCGAAGGTATTTTTGAGCTTCTTTAACAGCAACTAAATCGACATCATTGTTATTTTCTTTTTTAGCCAACTCTGTATAGATGGTTTCAGCCTTTGCAAGATCATTTAGTTTTTCATAACAAAGTCCAGAACGAAGTTTTGCTTCATCATGAGCATAAGACAAACCTTTGTCTTTAGTTACTTTTTCCCAAGCGGTTAAAGCATCTTGGCATTTATCTTGGTTAGCTAAAACACTGCCTTTTTGAAGTAAAATAAGCGCTTTTAAAACTTCACCATTTTCTAAATCATGGGTGATTTTTTCTAGCAAAGCCATTGCTTCTGCATTTTTCCCATAGGACTGATACAGATTACTCAGGTGCAAAGCTGCCATTTGAGCGGCCTTTGTTCCATGAGCATTCTCAATAAAGCTTTCAAACTCAGGAACAAGAGTTCCATAGTCTTTCGTCAAATCACCAGTAGCGGCCGTAAATTTTGATTCTTCTTTAGAGTTTTTATCAGCAGCCTTAACTGCAGCGACTCTTGCAGCTTCTTCAAAATTTCTCTTAGTATCCATATATTTCTTTTCTAAAAGAAAATACTTTTCTTGCTGAACAAGTTCTTTTTGAGATTCTAAGTGAGAAATCAAAACAAGAGCCAATCCAAAACCGATAAAGGAAGCAATCCCCCCTAAAACGATTTTAGAATTTTTAATCATCCAATCTAATGCTTTATTCATAATAACAGTAAATTGATCAGGCTTTTTTAAGTCTTCTTTAGTGATTTCAATCTTGCTCAACGCAGTCCTCGCTTTTTGTTGGAACTCTTCAAGACTTCCAAGTGTAATTCTCAATACTTACGAAGAAAGATTGTTCTTTGGTCTAGGGGGTAAGTCAAGCCATGGACTGCTTACGGGAAACGGTGCTTCCTCGCTTTTAAACAAAAAAACCCCTCTTTTCAGGAGGGGCTTTTTAAGTCAACTTATTTAATAAAATCTATCTGTTATTTACTTCTTTTAAAGTCGTAAATGCACGAGTTGATTTACCAGAGTGGCGCTGTTTTAAGCGACCAATTTCTTGGATACGCTCATCGGCCATTCTATCGGCGGCTGTATGAGTTCCGATATTGTCTCTTTTAGCAATTTCGTAAACTTTAAGAATGTTATCATACACACGTTTTGTTTTTTCAAACGCACGGTCGTGAGAGTAACCTTCTAGCTCAACAAATACGTTCATCAAGCCCCCCGCATTGATCACATAATCTGGAGCATACAAAATGCCCATTTCTTTTAGATGATCACCATGGCGAGCTTCCGCAAGAAGATTGTTAGCTCCACCTGCGATTGCTTTCGTTCTAAATTTAGGAAGCGTCTGATCATTAACGATAGCACCCAATGCGCACGGAGCCAAAATATCACACTCAGTGAATAAAATATCATCTGGAGAAACGGCAACAGAACCCGTCGCTTCTGCGACTTTTTTTGTTCTGTTCATATCGATATCGGCAATAGTAATAATCGCACCTTCAGCTTTCAGGTAATTTACAAGGTTAGAACCTACGTTACCAAGACCTTGAACTGCGATTCTGATACCTTTTAAAGAATCAGTTCCAAATTTTTCTTTCGCAGTAGCTTTAATACCCATCAAAACACCGTGCGCAGTATAAGGAGACGGATCCCCAGAACCACCAAAGTCTTTAGGGATTCCCGTCACCCATGGAGTTTCCATATAAATATGCTCCATATCTTGAACAGATGTTCCCACGTCTTCAGCTGTGATATAACGACCATTTAATGAATTCACAAATTGACCGAAAGCTCTGAAAAGACCTTCTGTTTTTTGAGTTTTAGGGTCTCCGATAATAACAGCTTTACCGCCACCTAAATTCAAACCGGCCGCTGCTGCTTTGTAAGTCATACCCTTTGAAAGACGAAGAACATCTACTAACGCTTCATCTTCATTTTTATAATTCCACATACGAGTTCCACCTAGAGCTGGGCCTAGAGCAGTGTTGTGGATTGCGATAATAGCTTTTAAGCCAACATTTGGGTCATTACAGAACACAACTTGTTCGTGATCACCATGTTTAGAGATAATTTCAAATGTTCCCATCTAGAACTCCTTATAAAAAGACTCCGGCATCATTGTGCGAATTGAGTAAAAATACTAGTCCCATCGCATTAGCAGAGTGAAAATTGCTGCACAAACGGGCATTTCGTACATCAAAATATATTGCTCTACATTTTTTCAGGAGCAGAAATGCCCACAACAGCTAAACCATTTTTAATAACTAAACCAACAGCCTCACTCAACGCCAATCTTGCATTTCGCACAGACTCATCCGCCTCTGTACCAATAGGGCATTCGTGATAAAAAACGTTAAATGCTTTTGCAAGATCATACAAATAAGAACATACAGACGCAGGCTTATAATTTTCCGCCGCATGACTTACCATAGTATTAAATCCAGAAACCATTTGAAGTAAGCGACGCTCACTTGAATGAGTTAAAGAATTCCAATTGATAAGAACTTGAGTGCGAGGAAACTTACGTCCTAAGCTGGCAATACGCGCATAAGAATATTGAATAAATGGACCAGACTCTCCATCTAGCTTTAACCATTCGTTCATATCAAAAACAATTTTCTTATTAGTATCCATTTTAAGCATACCATAAAAAATTGCCCCCTTAGCGACAATCCCGGCAATTCGTTCAACGTCTTCAGAACTCCACTCGCCTGCATAGCGATTTAAGTAATTGTTTTTTACATGTTCTTCCATATTGTGAACCAAAGCCGTCAAAGGAACGATATTTCCTTTACGAGAACTCATAGCGCCATCGGGCAGCTCCACATAGTTATATTGAAGATGAAAACAATCTTTTGCTTGCTTAAAACCAAGCATTTCTAAGACCCTAAAGACCTGCTTGAAATGCAAAGCTTGGCGCATATCTACTATATAGACGCTTTTTTCAATTTGAACGCTCTCGAATTTATACTTTGCTAAAAGTAAATCTTTGGTTGCATACAAACCCGTTCCGTCGGATTTCAAAAGCATGCAAAAGCCTAATTTTTCCTCTTCTAGGTTTTTACCAATGGCACCTTCAGATTTTTCAAGCTTACCTTCAGCATAAAGTTCTTTAACCCACTGGACAGATTGAGAATCCATTTCGGATTCAAAAAACCAATGATCAAATTCGACCCCAGCCCAAGAATAAACCTTCTTCATCAAATCGATAGACCACTGGCGAGTCTCTATCCAAAGATCATAGTAAGGACCTTTTTTAGATTCAAGTTGCTGCAAAATAGCAGTCAACTCTTGACGATTTTCATCCTCTAACGGAGTTCCTTTTTGATCCTCTAAAAGCAAATTGGCTTTCGAATACATTTGTCCCAGCCACTCGCCTTTTCCAATTTCAGGAGTAGGCTCTTGGTTGTGTTTTTTCATATACCATAAACATTTAGCAACATGAGTTCCCATATCACCAGGGAAAGTTGCTGCTACAATTTCACGACCTGAATATCGCAACATTTTAACGATAGAGTCACCCAAGCAAAGATTTCTCATATGTCCCACGTGTAATTCTTTGTGGGTATTTGGCTGAGAATACTCAATCATTGTTTTTGGAGCTTTTTCGACCAATTGTTTTTTAAAAAATGCCCCCGATAAAATATCATTTAAAACGATATTTCCAAAAACTTCCGAACTAAATGTTAAGTTCAAATAAGGACCAGCAGCATCTGCTTTAATAAGACCGTCCGAAAGCTCCATGTTTTGCGCTAATTCCTGAGCAATTTGTGGAGGTCCTTTCTTCAGAGCCTTCGCCAAAATAAAACAACCATAGGCCAAGTCACCTAAATCTGACTGCGGTGGTTCCACTAAAAATTTATAAATTTCATCCTCAGAAAGACTGTGTCCCATTTTTTCGATGGCTTTAGAGATTTTTTGAGTGGCAGCTAGTCGAATTAAGTCGTGTTTAATCATAGAAAGTTCCAAAAAAATAGTCCCGCCCACAGGAGAGAAATTGAAAGGATCAATATACTGACATTTCGGTGGAAATTCAGGTCTTTTTTTAGTTTTTTAATGTCATTTTCCAGAGAGTTTTTTAATAAAACTTCATTTTGAAGGAGTTTTTTAATTTCAGACAGCTCAATTTGACGAATCGACCTTTCTTCTTCGATTTGGCGAATCGACTCTGCATGCAAAGTTTTTGGAGAGCTTCCATTGAAATAATGAGCCGTTAAACCAGGGATTTTTTCCTGAATAATAGAGTACCACTGTAAAGCCCTCCATATATGAGGAGGAGCTTCATCCCCCTTTTTTACCCAACGAGTCCATGAGCTCGGATCAATCATTAATAATTGAGCCATTTTCCTTTGTGAAAGACCTAAATTTAGTCTGATTTCCTCGAGATTTCCGAGTTGATTTTTAACGACCTGAACTTGAGCTTCATAGTTCATTCGCAGAGATGTTTTAGATCGAACCCCCAAAGGCTCTTCAAAATCCGCCTCTAAAACAGCGTTTAAACCATGGTTTGAAGTCGTTTTAATCTCCGAATTCAAATTCCCTTTCAATCCCACGTTTTTTTCGTCGTTTTTAAAGTCTTCTAGACCCAGCTCTTTTTCATTCAAATCCATTTAAACCCATCCAGACTATTGTATTTCACAATATTCATATTGTTTTTCACAATAATTTACGCTGTAAATTACATATATAATGTTTTAAAGAGACTTTCGAAGTCAAGCTAAGTAATTGAAACCCTTTGGTTATTTCAAAAAGCCATCCCTTACCCCTTGTTTTTCAAAATCGACTAAAGCTTATAGTTATATTCTTTAGTATTAAGTTATTGATTTTATTGAGTATTTAATCTTGAGATAACTTTAAATTCCATGAAAAAGCAGACTCAATAGCTTGCATGCATTGCGTTATGACTAGACTAAACAATATACTTTTACCTACCACCTATTTTTCGCATGGCTCCATAACGCAAAAATACCCCCATTTTTAAACGCTCTCTTGAACTTTTGAAATCATCTTTTAAAGTTAAGAAATGGCCGGCACCAATCAGAGATATCAGCTTAATAAGAACAAATATTTACTCTCTCCAGAAATGGAAAGGCTGACCAAAATTCTTTCTGACTTTGAACTTAAAGATACGAGAAATTGTCTGATTTTGTGGATCGCTCTAAAAACCGGTGCACGGGCTCAGGAAATTCTAAATCTTCAAAAGTCCGACCTGAATAGCTACGATGAGTCTATATATATAAGAGGAATCAAAGGCTCGAATGACCGAGAAATACCTTTGCATTCTGACCTTTTTAAAAAGCTTCAAAGATACTCTGATGCTCAGTCAGGAACTAAGCTCTTTGATATCACCTACGACAGGCTCTATCAGATATGGCAGCTTTACAGGCCTATTCCTAAGAAATTCCATGCTCTTCGACATACTTTTGCAATTGAGCTCTACAAGAAAACCAGAGACATCCGCTTGGTTCAAGTGGCCCTAGGGCATAGAAATATCGCCAATACGATGATTTACGCTGATTACGTTTACTCTCAGCAAGAACTCAGAAAACTACTTCTTTAAGCTTATTTTGCGGACATTATTTATGACTTTCCGGCAAGTTTACGGAAAATGTAGACAGATGCATCGTGCTTCTTTTGCCAAAGCCCTTTCAATAAGCAATTCTGTTCATAATTATATTGTCAAAAGGGCAAACAGTAATAAGATTGGCGCTAACATAAACCTAACAAAAAAGGGAGACCCCATGCATCTTAAGCTAGCTGCGCTTTTGGCGATGACTCTTTGTCTTGCCTCTTGTAAACAAGAATTCAATGGTTCGTTAAAAGTTACAACTCCGATGGTTTTAGTCTCTAAGCAAGGACAGCAGGTCTCTGTTCAGCCTGGGGTTCATAATTCAAAAATCAAAATTGTTAGCAAAAATAAACTAGAGCTTTCTTTAAAATCCGGCTCTGGCGAAGTTAAGTTTCCACTTAAAACATCGCAAAACCTAAAGAACATCACAAATGGAACTAGATTGTATATGCCAGCAAAGGAAAATGGCCAACCCTACAATGTGAGCGCGCTTTACAGCATCACCCAGAGCTCTTCTCAAGTGACAAGAACTACGGAGTCATGTGTTTACTATAGAAATGAATATAGCTGCCGCACAGTATATCTTCCTCCAACATGTCACACATATACTGATTGCAGCCGCGGAACCTGCGTTCCTGTTCAACATTGCACCCCTG
>JBHIVS010000049.1:7046-12907 GCA_041987885.1 Pseudobdellovibrionaceae bacterium
TGGCGGCTACACTCAGGAATGTGGATACTTTAATGTTCCTTACAATGGCTACCAAGATGTCGAATATTATTACCTAACAACAACTTCTGGAGTTACTGGCAATTTCCTTCACCCTGCGAATAATTTAAGTGTGGCTGATTTTAGAGTTGTAGATCAGGACTCGGTAAAGAAATATACTTACCAAGGTCTTTGTAGATAATAAAAAAAAGAAAACCCTCTCCGATGTGAGAGGGTTTTTTGCATATACATAACAAGGTTGGAGTTAAGCAAATCAGATATTAGTCTACTTGAGAAAGCTCCGTAGCAATGCGATCGAAAGCTTTCTTTTCTGAAACTGCATGTTGGCCTTTTTCTTTGTTAAAAATAAGCATTCCTTTTTTTGTTTTAGCGATAAAGGCTTGTTGATTTTCTTCCATAACAACAATACGAGCGCGAGGCGCCGCTTTGTTTTCAACTTTTAAAGTCTTTTGCACTTCCTTAGCCAAAGCTTTTTGCTCCATATTGTTTTCGGCGATCATGGCGTTAAAATCGTATTTTGCAAATGACGTCATTGGGATCAGAGCAACTAGTGAAAGGATAAATAATTTTCTCATAACTTAACTCCTTGTTGGATACTTACCTAAGGAGCAGACCTCGTACCACCTCTAATCAATTCTATCGCAGCTAGGGCATTTCAAGACGATACAGAGACATTTTTAGCAAACCGTATGTCAAAGATTTAGACATTTTTATTACAAAACCAGCGGGTAATTACTGGTTTACAGGCACAAAAATAGGCCTAACATCATAAAGATTGAGGCCTATAAAAACAAAATTTCGTATGTTGATATTAAAGCAATTACGATTCCTTCGATGCGACTCTATTCCTCAGGGGCATTTTCTATCTGAGTGATCTCGTCTACTAAGCGCTCGTAAGCAGCCTCTGTTTCAATCTGAGTCGGAGCTTGCACCGAAGAAGTCTCTCGAACCAACCCCTTGCTGTGTACATTTACACTTTCAGACGGCAATGCTATCAATTGAACTTCACTCTTACCTCTAATTTTTTCAATATGATCGTCCTTAACGCCAATTTCTTCAGCAATACCCCTTCTTGACGAATCGCTACTGCTAATTAGTTCATTAAAGTCGATTTGATCTGCATAAATATTTTGACTGAAAAATGAAATTAGAATGATAAGTCCTAGCTTTTTCATTTACGTCTCCTTACCTAGTAAATTTAGAATAGGTGCGTCTAGCTATAATTTCGACGAAAAAAAAGATTTTTATGTCTGTTCGATTTTAAAAGAACTTGAGATCTCACTTTGAGTCGGCAATACTCTTTTCAAAGCACTTTGTGTTTCGCAAATGCAGAATCTGTTCGAGGAGTCTCTTTATGATTCAAACTCTTTTTCCAACATCTATTTATTATTCACCTCTTGGGGTGAAAGATTTAAAAACGCTGAATAAAGATCTTAAAAAAGAAGCTTTGAAATTTGCAGAAATCGATGAAGAGGGGCAAGTATGGTCTCGAAAAAACTACAAAGGCGGCTACACGTCTTATGGGTCTATCGCTCAATTACATAGAGTTTCTTCTACCTTCGAAGACCTAGAAAAATCCATCAACAAACACGTTTATAAATTTGTAAAACATCTGGATATGGACATTAATCCCAAAGAGCTTAAAATGACTTCTTGCTGGGTCAATATTATGCCCACCGATGTGATTCATACGATGCACATTCACCCTTTATCAGTGATCAGTGGAACTTATTATCTTCAAACGCCTAAAAATTGTTCTTCCATTAAATTTGAAGATCCACGCATGGACTGCTTTATGGCGACTCCTCCGCGTAAGCATGATGCCAAAATCCACAACCAACGATATCATTCAGTGACCCCCCAAGAAGGGCATGTTGTACTTTTTGAATCTTGGCTAAGACATGAAGTCCCTAAAAATGACTCTCCAAAAGAGCGCATTTCCATTAGCTTCAACTACGATTGGGTATAAACTATGTCTATCACCGTTCATGGAATTACAAAATCATTCCAAGGAAGAGAAGTTTTAAAGGACATCCATCTAGATCTTACAGAGGGACGTTTTTATTGCCTTCTTGGAGGAAGTGGTAGCGGAAAGACAACTCTTCTAAGAATTTTATCCGGCCTCGAAAAAGTAGACTCTGGAAGTATTGTAAGAAAATCAGATAAACTACGGCAGTCCTTTATTTTTCAAGAGCCAAATTTGCTTCCTTGGTTGACAGTCAAAGATAATATTTTACTGCCCTATTCTTTTAAAAAAAATCAAGTCCCCTCTGAGGAGTTAAAACAGAGAATGAAGGGCCTGATGGCTCTATTAAAAATTGGACATACAGAGGATCTTTTTCCTCATCAACTTTCCGGTGGAATGAAAATGAGGGTATCCATTGCAAGATCTCTAATTAGTTCTCCGGATGTGGTCTATTGCGATGAGCCTTTTGCAGCTCTTGATGAACAGACTAGGGATGATCTCCAAGAAGTTTTTAAGGAAATCTGTGATACTCTGAAAACCACCGTTGTTTTTGTTACTCACTCCACTTCAGAGGCTGCCTTTTTAGGAAGCGAAATACTCGTTATTAACCAGCATAAAAATATTGAACGTATTCTTAATCCACTCTTAGATCCCCGTAATTTAAGATCAAATCCAGAATATTTTAGCTTTTCTAATATGCTCAGAAATAAACTCAAGGAGCTTTCAAACTAATGGGATTTAAACGTATTTTACCTAGCCTGATTGCCTTGGTCATTGCATTAGTTTCGTGGGAACTACTTACCAATTATTTGCATATTTTAGATGCGAGCTTATATTCAGCTCCTTCTTATATTATCAAAAGTCTTTGGACAGAGCGTGAAGCTGTCATTAATGTATCGTGGGAAACCATGAAGGCTTCCTTTTTAGGTTGGGGAATTAGTATTTTTCTGGGACTTATTATCGGAGTCATTCTTCATCTACAACCATTGCTAAAAAAAGCTATTTTACCCTATGCGGTTTTTTTTCAAACTCTCCCTATCATCGCCATCGCTCCTCTACTGGTGGTTCACTTTGGATTTGGAATTACAACAATTGTAACCGCGTCAGTTATTGTTGCTATATTTCCAGTCATCGCCAGTGCGATCATTGGGCTAGAGCAAGTTCCAAAACAAAAAGCAGAACTTTTTTCTATTTATCAAGCATCCACTCTACAAAAACTTTGGAAACTTGAAGTTCCCTATAGTTTAACCTATGTATTTTCAGGAATAAAAACCGCCTGCGGATTGGCTATTATTGGAGCCATTACAGGCGAATTTATTGCAGGTGGCGGATTAGGTGGATATATAGATGTTGCAATGACTCAACAAAGAGTTGATTTGATATTTGGAGCATTGGCTCTCTTAGTTTTTTGGGGCGTTGCTTTGAACTTTCTTTTATCAATCGTAGAAAAAAGCCTGCAACTTCTTTTACCATTTCATTACATCAAACTTTCATAGGAAATTAATATGCACAAACAGGCACATTATATTTTGACTGGTATTTTAGTTACCTTCCTTTTTTATTCCTCCGTAGCTTTTTCAGATAGTAAAAAAAATATAGAAAAAGTTGAAAAAACATCTCTCTATCTTAATTGGAAAGCAGAGCCAGAATTCGGTGGCTTCTACACAGGCCTGATTAACGATGAATATAAAAAAAGAGGCATTGAACTCGATATAAAAGAAGGTGGCAGTGGAACTCCAACAGTTCAAATGCTTACTTCTGGAGTTGCTGAATTTGCAATTATCAGTGCTGAAGAGCTTGTGATTGCTCATGATAAAAATTCAAAAAACAAACCTGTTGCTTTATTTTCCGTCTATCAAAAAAGCCCTTATGTATTAATGGCGCATAAAGGTAGCTATAAAAACTTAAAAGATGCCTACTTGAATTCTGAAATTTTATCGGTTCAATCCGGCCTACCCTACTTTAAATATCTAGAAAAAAAATACGGCCCTCGTAAAAACAAGGTAGTTCCCTATCAAGGCGGCGTTGCGTTTTTCGTTAAAAATCAAAAATTAGTTCAGCAAGGTTTTTTGAGCATAGAGCCCTTAGTTGCGGAAAAAAGTGGAACCCCTACTGAAACTTTTTTAATATCTGACTCTGGCTTCGATCCTTATTTAGTAGTACTTGCGACTTCGGAAGATGTTATTAAAAGCAAACCAGAGCTCGTAAAAAAAATGATCCTAGCTAGTAAAGATGGCTGGGATGGGTACTTAAAGACTTCGTTGCCTACGAATAAATACATGGTCGAACTAAATACTGCTTTCTCCCTAGATTTATTTGAAAAAGGCTCTGAAATACAAAAACCGCTTATATCGATATCTGGAGCTCCTATTGGGGATATATCTGAGCAAAGATTGAAAAAGATTGTTACCCAGCTTCAAGAGTTAAAGCTGATCAACGGGGAAATTCCTGTGAAAAATCTCTATTACAAACCTTAGCTTGACGTTGTGCTCCGATTGGTCTAAAACCATCAGCTCGTTACAAGAGCTTTTGTCCCCAGGAGTACCTATGAAAATAAAACTCGCTGAAGTGCCTGAAGAAGGGCGTGATTACCATTGGAACACCCAATCTGGTGAGCTTAAATCAGTCTTGACTGATCTAGTAGGCAGTAATGCCTATGACGTTCACTTCTTTATTAAACCCTTAAATTCAAGAGATTTCGAGCTTACTGGGAACATTAAAACTCACTCCCCAGATGTATGCTCTCGCTGCGGAACAGACATTAATATTAATGTTAATGAAAAATTCCATGAAATTTTGATCTCTAAGCAAGAAAACCCACGCAATGGTAAATATTCAAAAGTAAATCACGTCAGCGACCTGCCAACAGGCGGCCCTGAAACTTCGGAATATGAAAACATGGTTTTTGATATGGGGGAATACCTTCATGAGGTTGTAGCTCTTGCCGCACCATTTAACCCATCCTGTAAACACGATGACTCAAAAGTAGGCAGCAAAAGCTGTTTTTCCAATGAAGATCAAGTCTTTAGCTATGATGAGAAGATGCCAGAAGAGAAGCCAGAAAGTCCTTTTGCGGCTCTTAAAAATTTAAAACTGAACTAACTTAATTAAATTGTTGATTTTTATCATTCTTTGGTTAAATTAACGTGCTTTAATCGAACTGACTTTAAAAGAGGTATGAAATGCCAACTCCTAAGAAAAAAACATCCCGCTCTAAACGTGACATGCGCCGCTCTCATGACGGTCTTTCTGCTCCAGCAGTAGCTGTTGAAAAGAAAACTGGTGAGCTAGTACGTCCTCACGTCGCTTCTAAAGGTGCTGACGGAGCTTTGTACTATAAAGGCAAACAAATCAGCGCAGCTAAGTAAGCTCACGAGAATAGGTTGAATCCATGGCAGGACTGTATCGATCTCGAATTGCGGGGATAGGTTCCTATCTCCCTGAGAAAATTCTTTCTAATGTTGATCTAGAAAAACTCGTTGATACCAACGATCAGTGGATTGTTGAAAGAACGGGGATCGAGCGTCGCCATGTGGCTGCTGAGAATGAAGCTACCTCTGACCTCTGTGTCGAGGCTGCTAAAAAAGCTCTAGCAGATGCCAACCTAAAAGTTGAAGACATTGATATGATTCTTGTCGGTACAGTTACTGGCGATCATCAAATGCCTTCAACAGCTGCTTTTGTGCAAGCAAAGCTCGGAGCAAAAAATATCATGGCTGTTGACCTAAACGCAGCCTGCTCTGGGTTCCTTTACGGCGTTACCATTGCCGATCAATTCATCCGCACAGGAATGTATAAAAATGTCCTTGTGATCGGAGCTGAAATCCTGACTCGTTACATGAATTATAAAGATCGTGAGACCTGCATTCTCTTCGGA
>JBHIVS010000050.1:0-12837 GCA_041987885.1 Pseudobdellovibrionaceae bacterium
GCCACCTTGAGTCCACTTACCTTCAACAAGGTCACGTGGCTTAGGATTTAAGCCTGCTCCGGCAGCTCCATCCCCTTTACCTTCAGCACCATGACACATAGCGCAGTTTGTAGAGAAGAATTTCTTACCATAGGTAATCATCTCAGGACTAGAAACCCATGGCTCAGATACTTTTGTAATATCAAAAGCAGGAACAGCGCCTTCGGCAACTGGAGCATTTGGATCAATAACGTTTTCTTGTAAATCAACACCGCTGTTAACAGCTACGATATAGATAAAAAACGCCAATACAAAAACCATGGAAAAGGCAAAAGCCAACAATCCACTGCGATTATATTCATCTCTAGGTTCAGACATAGGTCAGCACTCCCCGTGGGACGCAAATAGTTTTGTCATCAATTTGTAATATGCTATCGATAACTAACCGAAAATGAAGCGATCGGCAACCTATTACCTATCCCGAGAAATACGGATGTTTTGCAACGCAACATATTGCTGCGCTCAAAAACTCAAAATTTGTTGAATTTAAGGCCTTTTCACGACTTCTTTTGCCCCCATCTCTCCAAATACTGTTACCTCCCCAAAAACCTCCACCCTATCCCTAGGTCCTGTTTTGAAAAACTTCAATGTGCGTCTGAATCTGGAGTGTAAACTAAAGGTATGTATCTGAACAAACTCATCACCGCCGCGATCGTACTGATCTGTTGTGGTTGTCAAAAATTAGATTTTCTTGGATTAGGCCCTGGAGACGATCAAATACTCGCAAGTGCTGCCGATGCAGACGATTGTGGTTTTGTAGTCAATAGTTACGGGCAGCGAGTTTCTTGGCAAAAAAATTTACCCGTTTCGATACACGTTCACCCTGAATATCCAACAACTTATATTCAAAGCCTCTACCAAGCTGGCGACAAATGGACTCAAGCACTAGGCACAACCGCATTTAACTTTATTGAATCTGGATCAGAACAAACAACAGAGCCCACTCGAGATTCTCGCAATGTTATTTATTATGCTAGCACGTGGACCCAAAATCAGCACTACCAAGCACTGACGACACTTTATTGGAAAAAAAATCAAATCCTTGAAACCGACATGAACATTAATGGCAGTAATTTTATTTTCGAAACAGATCTAACAAGCTCTCCTACAAAAGCCATTCATTTAGAAAGTCTTTTAGTCCATGAATTAGGGCATATGCTAGGCCTAAAACATCGCAGTCAATTACCCACAGTCATGTATGAGTCACTGGGCTCTGGAGCTATACGCACCACCCTCAGCTCCAGCGACCTTAACGCTTTAAAGTGTGAGTACTAGATATGAACATAAAAACAAAAAAAATAATCTTAATCGCTTTTCTACTTATTGGAATTTCTCTGAATTATCTTTTTGATTCGATTTCCAATCAGTCTCGCCATCTCGCTTCAGATGACAACTCGAAATATTTAGAAATGGATCTCTATGATCTATCTCAAAGCACCGGAGCAACATTTCAAAAAGCTTTTAAATACCAAACTTTAAAAAATGCCTTGATCCAAAAAACACCCCAAGATTCGGAAATTCAAATTGGATTATTTCTAATTCAAGATAATGAAGGCAAAGCCGTACCTATGTGCGAAAAATATCCTACGATTGACTTTGTTTTTTCGGCCGACGGAATCGCGATTTCAGGAAAATCACCTACACTTATTTTAAGAGTTCCATGTATTGTAGATTTTGATAACAAGCACACCGCTGCCTTCAGAATTCCATTTACTGATATATTCAATGGCCCCCTTCACCCTGAAACTTTGAAAGTTTCAAACAGTGTGAATCAAGAACAAGGGTCTTTATTTATTTACAATGAATCATCAGAATGGCCACAGGATTGGATTTGGACTGGACTGAAACTTTACAGCAAAGATGGCGAAATTTTATCTGTGAACGGATACGAAATCATATCCGTTATCGGAGAACCACCGTACATAAGAGAATTTCAACCCTAACGAACAGCTTCAAACTCAGGAAGATATCTAATTTTATCTTCGCCTTTTACTTTTGAACGATATTGATCATAACTAGAATTTTTTGAAGCTTCTGTGGATGTTTTTTGAGCTTGCTGCTGAATATGCTTCTCAGCCTCTTCATTTTTTTTATCCATAGCAACTGCGCTATATTCATCAGCAGGCTCCCAAATGTCGCCCACATAAATCACAGCTCCATCTAAAAAATGTACTTCTTTATTAAAGCGAATTTTTTCGTCGTAAAATACATATTTCCAACGATCCTTACCATGAAATCTCTGAGTGTCTCGTGGGGAACCCATGAGTTCTAGCACATCGGCTTTTTCCATTCCCATAGACACTTGTTGGAACTGCTTCAACATAGAGGTTTGACAGCCGCTTAACACAAAAGCCGCCAACAAAATAAACGGAAATAACAATTTTTCCCGCATACAGTTCCCCCACTATAGTTCTCTCAGAATATCAAATTATCGGATAATTTTTCTTAACTAATGCAGCCTTGTCTCAAAGTGAAACACTTCAAGACTATTTTTTTAAAATTACCGGATCTGAAACTTCTTTCGCTCCGGTTTCTTTTTTTGAACTAGGATTTATCTCTTGGAAACCTGGGTATTTAGATCTTACTCGCTGCAAAGTTTTATCAATGGCAATCGCCAGGTCATTTCTTTTTTCCATTTCGTCCAAAGAACGAACTTCTGTTCTTTTATAATCTCTTTTGCCGCTCATGCCTTTATCCGGATAACGATACTTTAAAAGATTCTTTTGCTGATCTAATTCTTTAGCTAACTCACGTAGCTCTGCATGTTCTGCATTTAGATCTTTAACGACATTTTTAAGACGTTCAGCATCTCGGACGCTTTTTTTCTCTAAGAGCAACGCTTGAATATTTGCTTCCTTGGCCATAATTTTAGCCTCAACCCCAGCAACTCTTGCCGCTACTTTCTCATAGGTCTCTTCATAAACCTTAGGACCTGCTTGTTCTGGTGGTTTTTCTGCCTCAGATGCAAAAACAGAAATTGAAAATCCCATCAATAGAAGAAATAGATATCTCATCGTTATCCTCCTAAAACTTCTTGTTTCCATGAAATTGTAAGCGGTAAATACTTAATTCGCCCAATAAAAATAGATGCTTTGACCGGACTGAGGCGTTTTACAACCAAACGTCCTCCTTGAATGCTTTCTAGCAAACCATTTGTATCCCAGCCAAACTTCGAATCTTCCATTGCTTCACGAAGGGCCTTAACTAAAGAAAAATTTTCAATCCCATCAATTATGATCGTATAACTAAGACCCGAAGTAACTTCATTAGAGTTCGCAAATTCCGCAATATCACTCAAATTACTTGGATCTTGCTCCACAACCTGATGAGGCTGAGGAATTGCACCCAAGGGTTGATTAAAATCATATGGGACAGGCTCAGTATCTTCCTGAGGATAATCACTCATAGTCTCGAGAGACTGCTCGGCACTTCCTTGAAAATTATTTACATCTTCCGTAGTTTGAAATCCATTTTCTGGATTAAATTGATCACCCTCAGAAGACTCAGAGGATTCAAAATTAGGAATCGAGTCTCCAGCAGAACTATAATTCGCATTCTGCCCATAAATATTTTCAGATTCGTTAGGGGAATAATCAGGAATACCCTGATTAGAAAAAGACTCTGCTGAATCATAGCCTGTTTGCGCAGGAAAACCTTCATTCGAAGCTACATATTGGGTGGCTTCAAATTTATCAGACTCCATGTTTTCTGATTCAAGTGGGGAATGAAAATCTTGGATCCCGTCAGAAGCAGATTCCCCAAAATTCGAAGAATCTGCGTGATTAGCCATCTCAGGTTCACCACTCCAATTGACAAAAAAAACAGCATTACAGCTAGGGCACGTATAGAGTGTGCCCAAATGTCGATCTTCGACCTCGAACTGATAGCTGCAATTAGGACAATTCGCCAATTAACGCTTACCTTTGCTATTTCTTCGCTCTTGACGGTTCATTGGACGATCCGGAGAAGGAGGCCCTGCTCTCATTGTCATTTTTTTTGTTTCTGACCCTGCCGGAGCGGCTCCTGAAGCATCCATGTCCGCTGGAGAAGAATAATCTAATTCATCTAAATCGGGCTCATCACCACGAAAGCTTTCCATCACTTCTTCTTCAGACTGTTGAGCTACCAACTGAACACGCATGATCTTTTCAACAGCGTCTTGCTTGATTGTGTAGTTCAATTTTTCAAAGGCATTAAAAGCTTCTTTTTTATACTCGATTAAGGGGTCTTTTTGAGCATAACCACGAAGACCAATACCTTCTTTTAATTTATCAATCACATATAAGTGATTTTTCCAGTGATGATCAATACTTTGCAACAAGACCATTTTTTGAACTTGTTCAAAAAACTGACCCATGGATTGTTTTTGCTGTTCATAAACTTTTTTAACACCATCTGTGACAGCATTATTTATGTTTTCAGCACTTAGTGGCATAGAACCAAAATCAATTCTAAATCCAAATAACTGATTTAGAGAATTGTTTAAGCCTTCTAAATTCCATTGCTCAGAACGAGTATTTTCTGGAACAAATGAGTCTAACAATCCAGAAACAACATCGCCCAACCAATCCAAAGTTGTACGTTCGATATTTTCACCATCTAAGATCGCTCTTCTCATTGAATAAATAGCATTTCTTTGGTGGTTCATTACAGAATCGTATTCCATCAGATTTTTACGAATATCGAAGTTATGCGCTTCAACTCTACGTTGCGCATCTTCAATAGTTCTTGAAACCATTCCAGCTTGAAGTGCTTCGTCTTCAGAAACTTTTAAAAGTTCCATCATTTTTGCAACACGCTCGCCGTTGAAAATTCTTAGTAATTTATCTTCAAAAGAAAGATAGAATCGAGAAACCCCAGGGTCCCCTTGACGACCAGCACGACCTCTTAGCTGATTATCAATACGACGAGATTCGTGACGTTCAGTACCGATGATACATAGACCACCCAGCTTACGAACTTCTTCTCTTTCACTCTCTACTGTCGCTTTTAAACGCGCCAACTCTTCTTGGTATTCAGGAGATTCATCATTACCAATGCGAACTTTAGCAAGCATCTCAGCATTACCACCCAGCATGATATCGGTACCACGACCTGCCATATTTGTCGCAATAGTGATCGCATGTTTACGACCCGCCTGAGCGATAATTTCAGCTTCACGCTCGTGATGTTTCGCATTCAATACTTCGTGTTTAATGCCTTCTTTTTTTAAATATGCAGAAAGCAATTCTGACTTTTCAATAGACTCAGTACCCACAAGAATAGGTTGACCTGTCGACGCCACTTCTTGGATGTGTTTGGCAATTGCACGGAATTTACCTTGCTCCGTACGGTAAACATAGTCTTCATGGTCTTCACGCTTAATGGGTTTATTCGTTGGAATAACAACAACATCAAGATTGTAGATCTTTTTAAACTCAACAGCTTCTGTATCCGCAGTTCCCGTCATTCCAGAAAGTTTTTTATACATTCTGAAATAGTTTTGAAAAGTAATAGAAGCTAACGTTTGATTTTCAGATTTTACTTCAACGCCTTCTTTAGCTTCGATAGCTTGATGAAGACCATCACTCCAACGACGACCCGGCATCAAACGACCCGTGAACTCATCGACGATCATGATTTCGCCATCTTTGATCATATAGTCCACATCTACTTTATACAGATGGTGCGCTTTAAGACCCTGATAAACGTGATGAAGAATTTCAATATTTTGAGCATCATAAAGATTCCCAACATTTAATAATTCCTCAACCTTTGCATTTCCTTCATCTGTCAACGAAGCAGTTTTCGTTTTTTCTTCCATAGAGAAATGGATGTCTCTTTTTAGATGCGGAATGATTGAGTTTACTAAATAATATTTATCTGTCGAAGCTTCTGCAGGACCAGAAATAATTAAAGGCGTACGAGCTTCGTCGACCAAGATAGAATCACACTCATCGACGATGGCATAGTTATGACCTCTTTGAACATAGTCATTAAGATCAAACTTCATATTATCTCTTAGATAATCGAAGCCCAACTCGTTGTTTGTACAATAAGTGATATCACAGTTATACATCGACTTGCGTTGTTGATCATTAAGTCCATGAACAATAATTCCCGTTGTAAGACCCAACCAACCATAGAGTTTACCCATATGCTCAGCATCACGTCTTGCTAAGTAATCATTCACAGTTACAACATGCACACCTTTACCAGTAAGTGCATTTAAATAAACTGGAAGAGTTGCCACAAGGGTTTTACCTTCCCCAGTACGCATCTCTGCGATGTTCCCGCGATTTAGAACAATACCACCCGTTAACTGAACGTCATAGTGGCGCATACCAAGAACACGTTGTGCAGCCTCACGGCAAACAGCAAATGCTTCTGGAAGAATATCTTCAACCGTCTCACCTTTTTTAAGTCTCTCTTGAAACTCGGGGGTTTTGGCCTTTAATTGATCGTCTGTGAGTGCTGCCATCGAAGGCTCAAGGGCATTGATTTGATCCACCAAAGGTTGGATTCTTTTCATCTCACGGTCGTGCTTAGTTCCGAAAATTTTTGTAAGAATATTTGTAACCATAGTCTAAGAGCATAGACCCAATTCGCTCCCAGCGGCAAGGCATAGTGCTTATTCCTAGATGCATCATCCATCGGATTTATTTGAGAAATTAACTATTTGAAGACCTAAACCTCGGCCAAAGTCTTAAATTATGGCAAGGAAAACTCAACTTGGCGCATACCTTCATAGGTCGCGATTGCAACTGAGGTCGCTAGATTCAAACTACGAGCCCCTTCTCCGATCATAGGAATAGTCACAGTCTGCAAAGGATAATCATTTAAAAATTCAGGAGATAAACCCTTTGTTTCTTTACCAAAAACAAACCAATCGCCCGATTGATACTTAGGCTCGAAATAAGTTCTCTGAGTCTTTGTCGTAAAAAGCCACATTCTAGTGGGATCTTCCACCAGCTTTAACCAGTCTTCAAAGGTTTCATGCTGATACCAAGTCAGATGTTTCCAATAATCAAGACCGGCCCTCTTGAGATTCGCATCTGTGATTTCAAATCCAGTTTTACCCACGATATGAAGCTCACAATTCGTCCCCACACAAGTGCGCCCGATATTGCCTGTATTCTGAGGAATTTCAGGCTCAATTAAAACTATTCTGAATAATTTTTGACTAGACAAGATATTTATAAACCTCTTTACCAAGTTTAGAGAGTGCTAATCTTCTGCCCTTATCGACAATAAGATCTAAATTCATCAACTCTCTATATAACGTCAAATCAATCGGTACAATTTCTCGTGCTGATGATTTACCTAATCTGTGAATATAAGTCGTTTGCTTTTCCGTCAAAGTATTCACAAGTGGTGGTGTTTGTACCAAAGATTGTAGCCAATCGCCACCTTCAATTGGTGAAATATTCTTAGGCAAGTTCAAATGATTTAAATAATAAATCCAAACTCGTTCGAAATCGGCACTGTCCCCAATCTGAACATCTGCATATTCACGCAACATCAAACTCTTGTCTGGAAAACTGCGGTTATAACCATGCAGTTCATCTAAAATTGCCAACGATATTTCGGGATTTGCAAGCTCAATGACATTGCCCTGAACCCAATCAGATTCTTCTTTTAAAAGGGCAGGAAACCCAACACCCAGTCTAACTGCCTTGGCCCTAACCCTCGCAACTAGTGAATATTCAATAAGTTTCTCAATTCTATGAAACAGCGGTTGCCCCTCACAAAAAGATCCAAAGATAAAAAGTTTTGCCGTCATATCCCCCCCCCGAAGTTAGTGAACAACATACCTTTATTTTAAAGTCTTTGGCCCTTGTACCAACGAGCCAATTGCGTCATCAAGTTCCATCATGAGGGTTTTTCTTTTTTACTCAAATTGATTTTTCTCTTCTTTAGGCTGCTTTTTGCTAAATCAAAACCTAGTTTTTGATTTCCCATCCTGAAATGCTATCCTTAACTTAGACCTATTGCACAATCAGAAAGGCTCTTATGAACTCTCGCGAGTTAGCTAAATTTGCTCAGGAAAATAATGTTGAAATGGTAGATCTAAAATTTTGTGATCTCTTAGGAACTTGGCAACATCTCACAGTACCATTTCATCAGCTCACGGACGAAACTCTTGCGCAAGGGTTTGCCTTTGACGGAAGCTCTATTCGCGGTTGGAAAGGCATCGAAGAGTCTGACATGATTTTAATGCCGGATTTAAGCACGACAAGATTAGATCCCTTCACGCGTGTTCCCACTGTTTCAATTATTTGCAATGTACATATTCCTGAAAATTTAGCTGCATACGACAGAGATCCTCGCGAAATTCTTAGAAAAGCAGTGGCTTATCTAAAGCAAACTGGTATTGCCGACACCGCTTACTTCGGACCTGAAGCCGAGTTTTTTATATTTGATGATGTTCGCTATGAAACTACTGGAAATTCTAGTTTTCATGTCGTCGACAGCGATGAGGCTTCTTGGAATTCTGGTCGCGATGAAATGGGACAAAATCTTGGGTATAAAATCAGAGCCAAAGAAGGATATTTTCCAGCAATGCCTTCAGATACTTTACACGATTTAAGAACCGAAATCTGCCAAGAATTAGAAAAAGTCGGCATTTCAGTAGAAAGACATCACCATGAAGTGGCCTCCGCCGGTCAAGGTGAAATCAACTTCAGATTCGACAGTGCTATTAATACAGCGGACAATCTTATGTGGTTTAAGTACATTACGAAAAATGTAGCTCGCAGATATGGAAAAACAGCGACCTTTATGCCAAAACCAATTTTCGGTGATAATGGGTCTGGAATGCATATCCATATGTCTCTATGGAAAGATGGAAAAAATCTTTTTGACGGCGACAAATATGCAGGTCTTTCTGAATTGGCTCTGTATTATATCGGAGGAGTTTTAAAACATGCTCCCGCACTTTGTGGAATCATTAATCCAACAACAAATTCTTATAAACGCCTAGTTCCAGGTTTTGAAGCGCCGACTAAGTTAGCATACAGCTTTAAAAATAGATCTGCAGCAATGCGTATTCCTAATACAGGCCCCAATCCAAAAGCAAAACGTGTTGAATTTAGAACTCCAGATCCAGCTGCAAATATTTACTTAGCTCAAGCTGCTATTTTAATGGCCGGTATTGATGGTATCATTAATAAAATTCACCCCGGTGAATCTTTAGACAAAGACATTTACCATTTACCCCCAGAAGAAGCTGCAAAAATTCCTTCAGTCCCAGGGGGGCTTGAAGAAAGCCTGATGAATCTTCAAAAATATTCCGACTTCCTAACAAAAGGCGATGTTTTCTCAAAAGATTTATTAGAAACATGGATCAACTACAAAATCGAAAAAGAACTACGTCCATTCCAACAAAGACCTGTTCCTTTCGAATTTCAGTTGTATTACGACTGCTAGGTCGAGTAGCCTCTAAAAGATCGTTATTGTGTTATTGATAGTAAAGGAAATTACATGGCCGCTGATGATGTTAAAAATTTTATGGGATATCTTTGGTACACAGAAGAAGATGGAATCATCACTATCGGAGTCAATGAAGACGCTCTAGAAGATTTCGAGGAAATCAACTCTCTAGAGCTTCCTTCTGAACAAGAAGAAGTCGATACAGATGTTGTTATCGGAACTCTTGAAACTGATGATGGTCCACTTGATATTTATTCTCCTGTTGCTGGAACAGTTATCGAAATCAACACTCAAGTACTTGAATCGCCAGATCTAGTTTTAGAAGATCCTTATGAAGAAGGTTGGTTAATCAAAATTGAAGCCTCTGAAGAAGTCGATGAAGACGACGAGGACGAAGATGATGATGACGACGATGAAGATGAAGACGATGACTACGAAGATGACGAAGATTAATTTCTAAAATCATTCGTGCCCCAAAAGCCTAAAAGATCAAACTCAAGGCTTTAAAAAAAGAAAACCCCAATTAGTGTCGATGATTAATTTTCATCTTCAAAAATTGGGGTTTATTTTTTTGACACTAACAATATTTTTTAAACATTTTTATTAGTGCCAAGTTGTTCCTCTTTGAGGAAGTAGATCATATTTTTTTGATGTTAAAGCTGCACCAATAATGAATACGGCTCCGTAAACTAAATGCATAATGTGATCAGGAGTACCAAACATTAAGTTACCAGCTGATAAAGACCACCAAAACGAATCATAGCTTGCAACAGGAACTGCTAAGTTCGTATTAACTCCAAAAATAAATCCAGCAGCACCCAAAACAGCAAATATACCCCCTAAAATGTAACTGAAGTTTCTAGTCGCGCTGACAGTTGCATTCATTCCATAATAAAGAGCCGCCGCCCCCGCAATAATATGCACTAAGTTATGAGCCCAAGTTAGCTGCATTCCAAATAAGTTTGGCGCCACAAACCCAGCTAAGCCAATCAACATGATAATTGTTCCAGCAACCATACACACCCAATGAACCGGAGTAGAGTTGGCTCTGGCTTTAACAGCTTCAACGCGATCACGCTCTGCTTTAGATGTCGTGCTTTTATAGCTCTCTTTGACCGTATCAATACGATCAGCTCTGTAAGGTTTTTCCATGTCAGGTCTTTGCATATCCATAAAAATGCTCCTTGTTTAATTTGTTCAGAGAACAACCTGATTATGAAACTGCTAATACATTTAAGACATAGAAGTCTAAACTTTGTGATAAAACTCATTATTTTAGTGTTCCAAAATAGAAAATCACTGGCGAACTACAAAAAATAAGCCCCCCCGTTTATTTTCCACATAGACCTTGAATTGATATAAAAAAGTAGCAATCTAATTGTAGAAACTGCGAGTCTTCACTCGCAGTTATTTCCTGCTATTTCAAGGAGTTTAACATGACAAAAAATATTCATCCAACTGAGCGAATCGTGAGAATTGTAGTAGGAGCCTTATTGGCTTCGATGGCATTTTGGGGGCCTGCAAATCCATGGTTTTTACTAGGACTTATTCCATTGGCGACAGGGCTTGTTGGTTGGTGTCCACCCTATGCTCTTTTGGGAATTAACACTTGTAAGCTTGGAAAAAAAGCTTAGGCCGTTCTTAAAATGATATGATAACCAAAGCGGGTTTTTACCGGATAAGAAGTGTAAGAACCCACTTTCAAAGCATAGGCTTCTTCTGCGAAATTTGGATCTAATCTAGATTCAGCTACAAAACCTAAATCACCCCCCGCTGCTGCGGAGGAACACGTTGAATATTTTGAAGCCAATTCAGAAAAAATTTTTCCATTTTTTAAATGTTTTAAAATATCTTCAGCTTCAAATTTGTGATTCACCAGAATATGACTAAATCGGGCCTTCATCATTTTCCTCTAAAAATTATTATAAATTCTATGTTTTCCAGCAATACGATGGCTTAAGTAGCAAACAACTAAAGCATAAGGAAAAATCTGTAAGCCAAAGATCTCTGCTGCCATAACCGCGCAGGCAATAGGTGCCGCAGAAGCTCCTGCAAAAACCCCGACAAATCCTAGTTTGGTAAATGTACTTAAAGACACAGAAAAAATTTGAGAAAATGCATTGCCCAAAGTTTGACCAATCACCAGCAACGGAGTCACCTCCCCACCTTTAAACCCCAAAGCCAAAGTCCATGAAGTAAAAAGAGATTTAAGGGCCCAATCGTATTTTGTAACAATTTCGGAATCCGCCTCATTCAAAAGAGGCAAACTTAAACTTGCGTATTTTTGCAAATCTTCGAAAGAAATAAAAATACCAGCTAAAACTGAAGCCCCAATAAAAACCAATAAATATCTATTTTTTATAAATCGATGAAGTCCCGATTTAAAAATTTCTGTCGATAAAACAAAAAACTTTGCAGCTAAACCAAATACAACACCAGAGAACAAAACAAAAAATATTTCTTGAAATGAAAAGCTCCACTCAAAGATCGTCAATGATTTATAGTGCTCAACACCTAAACCAAGAACAACAATATGTCCCAAAATAGCCGCAAATAAACAAGCACAGAAATTGAAAATATTAAAAGCTTTGAAATTTACAAACTCAAAAGCGAAAACCGCGCCCGCAAGAGGAACCCCGAAAATAGAACCAAAACCACTAGCTATTCCACATAAAAGTAAAGTTCTGTAAAACTTTGGATCTATTTTAAAAATTCTAGATATCAATGAAGCCATGCCACCACCCATCTGCACGGCCGTACCTTCTCTGCCGATGGATCCTCCCCCAAGATGAGTCATCAAGGTTGAAATTAACACCAAAGGTGTAATAGATGTTGGAATGATATTTTTATTTTCCCGATAAGATTCAATAAGAAGGTTATTACCTCCCTCAGCTTGCCTGCCCCATCGAGTGTAAACATACACCATGATCAACCCCAAAAAAGGCAAAGACACAAAGCCTAGAATACTTCCTGTTGTCAGATGTTGAATCAAACTCAACGAGCCTAAAAAAAGAGCCGAGAGAAATCCCGTAATAATCGCAATCAAAGATATTGAAGAGAGTACTTTTATGATGTTCACAGCAGAGCAGTCCTTTGTTGTGCTGCTCTACTATAATCCCAATCACTAAGAATGACTATTGATCTTTTTGATAATGTCGCTCTGAAACGGCGATATGATCTAAAACCATCATCTCAAGAGTCTGGTAGACTTGTGCTGTATTTTTATTCCAAAGATCTACATATTGACGACTTTGTTCTGAATGCGCCTGTCCCAACCACCAAAACATATGTCGAACATAATCTAAATAATAATCAGCCTCTATACCAGAGGGAATTTCTCCACCATCGTAGATTGGATCACGTTTTTCTCGGACAATAAATGTTCCA
>JBHIVS010000051.1:0-12786 GCA_041987885.1 Pseudobdellovibrionaceae bacterium
AAGGGGAATATGATATCTGCCAATTCTTTGCCCTTTTTTGACAGACAAATTAAATAAGAACGTCCATCTTTTGCATGAGACATTCTTTCAATGATTTCTTCTTTTTCTAAATTATGTAGTAGGCCAGATGTCGTGGCTTGGCTGACGTTCATGTGTTCGGCAAGTTCAGAGGGAGTTAGCCCTTTCGGACGCATAAATAAAAGAGTCATAATCGTAAAGCGACTCATAGATAAGTTATATTGAGCAAATAACTTTTCTAAATTTACTTCAAATTCATTAACGAGTTTTCTGAGTAATAGATGGGAATACCAAACTTCAGGTTTGATATAAGGAAAAAATTCTTTAGCTTGTTCGAATGTATTTTCACGAGATGGTATCGTGGCAATAAAAAGCCCCGCCATAATGTTCTCCCTTCTACAAAACAGGTGTACTATCTTGTATAGGCCGCAACCCTAGGCGAGGCAAGCAAAAGCGGACTATTGGATCGTATATATGATCGTTCGAACCGTCTTATTACCTTCCAAAGATTTACCTAGGCAGGCTTTAGAATCTTCGTAGGTTGAAGTATTTTTGTCTGTGGCAAATGTGATGAAAAGGTTTCCATTCACAGTTTCAGCATAAACTTGGCAGTTATCTTTAGAATAGGAGAAGGCCTTACCTTGGGTAACAGGTAAATCTCCTAGTTCCGTGTATTTAAATGCACAAGAAAAGAAGTATTGGGGCCCATTTACTGGTTTGTCTACAGCCGATAGGCAGCGATTGTAGATATCTGAAATATTTCTCTCTATTGCGACAACATTTCCTAATTTGGTGTCTTGAGCATAAGAACTCACAGCAAATAGAGTCAAAAGCGTGATTAGAGCCTTTTTCATGGTTCCTCCTTGATAAATTAAGGGTTTCATCTTTTTAGAGGGGAGGTTAGTCTTAAGGCGATGCGTTATGGTTTCAACGACTTATTTAGGCCAGATACGGAGGTGGAGCCAAAGTGCCTAGGCTTATAGAAAAAATTCTCGGTATTTAAATATTTTCAAGCTTTTCTTAACTTTACCTAGTGAACAGGCTAGAACCCAGTCCTAATAATCATAGGGGATTTTATGAGTAAATTTTGGGGGATACTTTCGGTTGCTCTCTTTGCAACAACAGCTGTTTTCGCTGAAACGTCAGAAGTAAAAGCTTCTAAATTAAAAGCGAAAGATTTGTTAGAGAACAAAAAATTCGAAGACAAAAGCGGGATTACGGATCCAAAGCTTTTAGCGGAAAGTGGCTCTCTTTCTAGATACTCTTTAAAATTTAATTTTTCTTACTATGGCCCTCCGGTTGGTGATCTTTCAAATAAAAATCAACCAAATCCAGATGGTACAATTGGCGTTTATGAAGTTTCTCTAGGTGGCTCGATTTCTGGTCGTTACCGTATCGATTCTCAAACAACGATCAGCGCCGGTGGTGGTATCAGCGCATTGACTCCTTTTCACGGAGTTAAGCGAGTAGACTTTAAAAATCCCTTCATCAGTTATGATAAAAATTATCGTGTAGGCAATTTTCAATTTAGACATTCTCCAGGTCTTTCTGTAACGACAGTACCTGTTTATCGTGAAGTAGGTCAGTTTTCCTCATTAAGCTATGATGGAAGTTTGCTTTACAATATTGGAACCTCTGCGGTTTCTGTGGGTGTCGATACTGGGTTAAATGCCTTCTTGTATGAAAGAGGTTACCAGCAGTCAGATGGCCGTGTAGGTAGATACAACATCGGTGTTTATCCGGTAATTAAATATAACTTTAGTGATCGTTTGAATTTATACACTTCCGGTTCTATGAACTGGTGGAATCCAAGATCTGAAGATGACAAATGGACTATGTACAATAAAATGTTCAGCGCTAGAACTGGCTTAGGATATTCTATCACTCGTGATATCTACTTTGCTCCATTTCTTAACTACTATCCGCAGAACTTCAAAACAGATAGCACGACTTTAAGCTTTTCAACTATTTTCTCTATTTTGTAGTTGCCAAAGTTCTTGGACTTTAAAACTACGAAGTAGTTGTCCTTTCTCTGTCAGATAGTTTAAAAATAAAAAAACCAGATGGCTTTTCCAATCTGGTTTTTTTATTTAATCACCAATAAATTATATTAGCTTCGTCAAGGTGGACCCGTACCAGTTCTTAGAGCCAATTCTAGAACCTCTTTTTTAAACACGTACTCTTTAACAGCTAAAAGCTTAGCCATAAGGCTCCTTTCTCAGGTGAACCTCGTTTGGTTCACAATACTTATCGGCAGGACCTTGGTTTAGTTGAGTACTTTCTTTTGAAAAGTTAAAAATATTTTTGTTTCAAGCTGAGACAGTTTTTACATTGCACAAATGTTTTGAACCAGTACTTCGATATCTTCTTCGTCGGACTCTTGATTGTTCTGATTCGCCTTAACATTTAAACGGCAAGTTTCAGTCGTACATCCTCCAGAAGAAACTGTCGAGCAACTCGCCATGGTGGCATCTATATAGAAAACGGCGCGACCTTGGCGATCACAAATTTTTGATTCATTAGACAATTCGGACGTATTTAAATTCCAAGTTCCAGCATCATATCCAAACGAACGCAACGTCACAGCCTTTTGAGAGTCACAAGAAATTTGAATAGGAATAGCAAAGGGGGAGCTCGCAGGAGAAGCCGCATTGCTTGGCTGTAAACAGCTTGAGCTGCCGACGCAGTTAAGATTTACCAAGATATCAAAAGCATTAGGACTCAGCTTGCGTGGCAGGCTGAGAGTTGTACTGAATGAACCACTGGTAATTTCAAGGGGTATTGTAGTGTCGGAATTTGCAGATAAGTCCAAAGAAGAAGACCATGCACCGTTATTACAAGTCGTAGAATCAAGAGGATTTCCACTGCTTGTGACAGCAATCACGTCTGCATCGTATTTACAGACACCACTAATTTCAAATTGATTTTGATTGGTATCGGTGACCACTCCGTCGTTTGTAATATTTCGAACGATAAAGGGTGCACTAATAGAAAACGAAGCGCCAGACAGTCCGTCAGAAAGAGTGCTGGAGGCTGTGCCGATGCCAGCATCTATTGAACAGCCAAAGGTCCAAGGCAGAGTTATAGCGACTAAAATTCTGTTAAACATAAAATTCCTTTCACGATCCGTACAATTGCTATCGGATTTTTAGGATAAAAATAAAGGGTAAACCTTGTGAGGAGTGCGTAAAATGCTTATTAGCTTTTTAAAAGTTTTTTAGTCCAGTCCTGAACTTATTGAATGTGTCTCACTTTAGGCCGTTCGACATTTTCTAGTTTATGAAAATGAAACAAGATTCCGATAAATATGAAGATACTTTGGAGTTTTAACCACCGGATGGAGGACATAGTAATGAGAAATGTTTTTTATATTTATTTTTCATCTATGCTTTTTATGAAAAATTATAACCATCGAAACAGTATTCAAAAATTTTTTCTAATTTTTATAGTATTTACTATAGCTACGGGATGTACTTTAAAGGCATCTATCTTATTTGATAAATTAAGTAATCTTCCATCACATGAAAACGAAAATGAAAATGTTTCTGATGTTTTTCCAAAAGATAAAAGCATACCACTTTTTCAAGATAACTTTAATAGACCGAATCAAGATATTCTTTTGGATTCAAGATGGATGAGCGGCATTGGCTCGAGCGTATTTATTGAAAGCGAACACTTAGCCTCGTCTGGTAATAGTGGAAACATTATTATGACTCCAAACAATCCTTCTGTGTTTCCCGATATTTCAAAGTCTTATATAGAAAATTCTGTTGTCATGGAAGGAACTGCGGATCAGTTATTTGCCATTCTTCCCGCGGCAGATATGGGTACGATGACACTGCTTGGGTGTTATTATTCCTACACGGCGGCGACAAAAACATTAGATATTTATGCTGGATCGTATATGGATTTTGTGACTTCAGCTTTAACTCCTTTATTCACTTTAACCAATTATTCTGTTCAATCTGTGAATTATTTGGGATGTGAGTTGGATTCTTCGGTTGGAACAGCTAAAGCTTATTTCAATTTGATAGAAGTTGGATCTGTAACAGGTCTGGCTGTTGTAGCACCCGCGGATTCTGTTCCTGTTTTGTTGGGAATGAGTGCTGGCGCTGAAATGATTGTTGATAACGTGAAAGCATTTCCGTCTTTTTTAGAAGGAAGAACTCCTAATGGCGATAGCAAAATAAAAATTTATAATCCACCTTTTCAAAAACATATCTATAGCCAGCTAGCGAACTTTTCGCTGCAAGGTTATTGTGCCGACAATGGAGCAACGATTCAGGTTAAAGATTCTCCTCCAGGATCTTTTCAATCAGGCTCTGTAGTTTGTTCTGGAAATGCTTTTTCTATTTCTTTGGATTTAACAAATTTGACAAGATTTCCATTGGGCCCTAACCAGATACGTATTGAATATGTAAGTGGCGGAGTTACTTCTGAATATTTTTGGAATTTTACCTCTCAATCAGCTCCTCCAGCAGCTCCAGCTCTTGTGGGTCCAAATCCAACACTTGGAAATTCAAGCACTGAGTTCGTATGGACTGTCACCTACCCAGCAGGAGCCGTTGTCAATTTAACACCCTCTTTAGTTTATGTGTCTGGTACATCAACAGGATGTAGTAAATCTATTTCGGCTATTGATAGTTTAAATTACGAAGTGAAACTTACTGGTTGTTCTGCAAACTCTGGTTTTTTTGGCATAACAATATTAGCTGGATCTGCCAAAGACGCATTTAACGCTAATTTTCCAGCATCAGCTCCTTCGACAGATGCACAAATTGATAATGTAAGACCTGTTACTACTATTTCCAATCCGACGCCGGACTGGGGAAGCAGTGCTACTGAGTTTGTTTGGCAAGTCTCTATTGCAAATGCTTCAACATTTAATTTAGTTGCATCAGAAGTCGCGCTAGCGGGTGATACAGCGGGATGTTCAACTATTGTTTCGGGGACAGCGCCTAATTTTCAAGTGAAGGTTTCTGGTTGTTCTATTTATGCAGGCAGTGTGACTATTTCTGTAAATGAAGGAGTTGGTATTGATTCTGCGGGAAATAGATCGTTGGCTGTTGGTCCCTCTACAGCTGTGACAATTGAAAATCCTTTTATAGTGCAGTTTCCTAAAATTTCAGACGTGATTCCTGAAGGAAATACTACGAATGCACAGCAGTTTACCGTTACTTTAGATAGACCGTCGCCAGTAAATTTGGAAGTAGGTTATCATGTCGTTACAGCTTATACCTCTGCAAATAATCCGCTTAATTATAACTTACCTTTATCTGGAAGTTTTACTATCCCTGCTGGGCAAACAAGTTGGTCCATCACCTATGATTGGCTAGGGGATATTTCCGCTTCGAAATCTAAAGTAGTTCAAATTTCTCTAGATAAAAAAACAGTTTCGACTCCTATTGTGATTGGAAAAAATCAAATTATGCGTCGAATGATAAGGGACGAAGAATTTGAAAAGTTTACTTTTGTAGCAGCTTCTGAAAATCACACCTGCGCTATTACGGATACTCACTATATAAAGTGTTGGGGGATGAACTCTAGTGGGCAGCTTGGTGATGGAACCACTGTCGCCAAAGAGGTTCCGACATTGGTTGCAGGGGGTGCTTCGTATGCAGCTGTTTCAGTTGGTAATTCTCATACTTGCGCGATCACTCTGGCTGGTGAGCTCCGTTGTTGGGGGGCTAATTCAAATGGTCAGTTGGGTAGAGGGGCAGTTCCTGGGAATACGTCGGTTCCAGTTGCTGTTGATGATGTGGAGACTTATCAAAAGGTAAGTGCAGGAGATGATCATACCTGCGGTATTACTTCTGCCGGTTATGTAAAATGTTGGGGTAATAATGGTTGGGGACAGTTAGGGGATGGAACCTATAGTAGTTCAAACAGTCCAAAACCTATTTCAGATGCAAGTAAATATATCAGCATTTCCGCAGGTGCCTCCTGGGTAACTTGCGGGGTTACAGAACTTGGCGTTGCTAAGTGCTGGGGATCTGGTTTATTGGGAAATGGTCCTTATAGTTCCGAGACGACCCCTACTGCCGTTGCGGGAGATACATACACTTCTATCGAAGTTGATTCTGCAGTTGTTTGTGGAATTACAACCGCGGGAATTTTAAAATGTTGGGGAGATAATTCTCTGGGACAACTTGGAGATGGGACAAGCAATAACTCGAGAGAAACTCCTGCGGCTGTTGTTGGTGGAGATCTCTATAGTTCAGTTAATGTAATGAATTATCCTGGTCATGCCGTTTGTGGAGTTACCACTTTAGGCCAAGTTAAATGTTGGGGGCAAAACTCAGAAGGCCGACTCGGAGATGGAACAGATCAGGATCGCTTTGTACCTACTTTTATTGATGATGTCGATCAGTATTCTTCCATTGCAGTGGGTGGATCTCATACCTGTGGCACCACGACTGATGGTGTATTAAAATGTTGGGGAGCAGAAGGGTATTCTTTTTATGACTATGCAATCAGGAATCAATTAGTTCCTCGAGAAATTGGAGATGGGGAAACCTATCAACAAGCAATTCCTGGTGGATGTGCCTTAACAACCGCTGGAGTTATTAAATGTTGGGGACTTAATCCAAATGATGAGTTGGCTGTAGGAAGTACTGAGGATAGATATTCACCGACGACAGTTCGAGGCCCATCACTGTATAAACAAATAGACTCTGAAAAATCTTATTATTCGAATGCAAGAACTCATCGCTGTGCTATCACTACAGATAATAAATTAAAATGTTGGGGATATAATTGGTCAGGTCAACTGGGTGTTGGTGATAGTGTAGATAGAATGATTCCTGTTGAGGTCAAAGATACTGAAACATATATCGCTGTTTCAGTAGGGGGCGGGCATACTTGTGGAATTACTTCGTCTGGAGTTGCGAAATGCTGGGGAGCTAACGGAGCGGGCTCTTTGGGTAATGGTACCGGAGGAAACGGTACTGGGTCGAATATGCTTGAGCCTTGGCCTGTTTTAGATAGTGACCGTTATATTTCAATATCCGCAGGGCGAGGTCGTACTTGTGGAGTCACTACTTCTGGTATAGCAAAATGTTGGGGAGACTATAGCGGTGGATTAGGAATTCCACCTATGTGGGGAGACACAATAGTTCCTACCGCCGTTGTTGGTGGGGATACTTATACATCTGTGGCCTCTGGGACCTATCATACTTGCGGCATCACTACGAGTGGAATTGTAAACTGTTGGGGCGTCATGATGGGGGGATCTGATCCTGTAGCTATTGCGGATTCAGATACATATGTTCAGATTACATCAGGTTATGATCATTCCTGCGGTATTACTACGACGGGAATTGCAAAATGTTGGGGACAGAATTCTAGTGGACAGCTTGGGAATGGAACCACAGCGGACAGTGGTACGACTCCTGTTGTTGTTTCTGGAGGAGACACATGGACATCAATAATTGCGGACGTTTTTTCAACCTGCGGTGTGACTACGTTGGGAAAAACCAAATGTTGGGGGCTTGGTGATCGAGGAATGTTAGGTTTTGGAGGTCTATCGAAAAAATATACTCCGGTACCTATTTTTGATGTCGGAGATCCAGCATATTAGTTTTTAGATTATAAAAAAGAGGAGAAAATCAGAACAATTTTTTTGTAGTAGGTATTACTTTTGTTCGAGGATTTTTAGCAAATCTAAAGTAATCATATAACTCAGCCCCCATAGCGGCAGATTTTTTTGCACGTCGACAGCTGGGAAGTTCAATAACTTTCCTTCTTCATGTTGAGAATAAGTAGTTTGGTTTTTTTCTTCAGTGATAGATTTTAATTTGATCCAAAAAAAATCAGAGACTTCATCGTTAGCCCCTTGGAATGAGGCGGCCTTGTCGATATAAAAAACAAAAGGACGAATGTAGAAATCTAAAAGATGTCCTCGTTTTCGAGCTTGGATATCGCTGAGAGTTCCTATCCACTCTTGTGGTTCTAAAATTAAATTTACTTCTTCGGCAGTTTCTCTGATAGCGGCATCGAGGTGTGTTCTATCAAATGATTCCCTACGTCCTCCAGGGAATGCAATTTGTCCTGACCATCTGTCTTCGGGGCGAATGGCTCTTTCGATGAAGGCCAGTTCTAAATCGTCGAAACTTTGTCCTCTTAGTAACAAGCTAACACAAGCATGATGAATCAAACTGTCTTCTAGCGACTGAAAAGGTTGGGTGTTAAAAAGATTTTGAAGTTCAAACTTGAGAGAGCTCATGCTCTCTCAAATTTATATGCATTATGTTTTAGCGGCAAGATCTAGTCGATACAGTTTCAGAAGAAGTCGTGCATTGGACAACTCTGCAATTACGATAGTATCTTTGGCATGAGCGTAAAGCTTGTCTTTCTGCATCCCAGCGAGAATAGTCTCTGCCGAAAACATTCATTGCGTAGCCACGGTAGTCGATTCCTTGCGCTTCGCAGGAGTAGACTGTGGTGCGACATGTTTCGCGGCATTTTCCGTGCTTTCTAAGGCAGTCAGAACAGGTAGCGTGACCGCTCCAGTGTTCTTCCCAGCCTGTGTCTGAAGCTGAACAGGTAACTTGGGGGGTGGAGTAGCCACCGCCAGAGCCATAGCCGGGGCGACCATGTCCAGGGCGTCCAAATCCTCCTGTATTGGAATGACGGCTTGTGATGCTTTCGATGAAGTTGCCATCTTGTGGAAAAGAATTGCTGATTGTTTCAGCAGCTTGAGCTGAAGTTAGAACAAACAACGACATTAAAAAATAGACTAGTGGTTTCATTATTCCCCCTTTTTTTATAACAAAATAGGAATAATCAAAAGACGTGCCATCTATTTTAGGGCCATTATGAAACCAAAATTTTTTGAACTTGTTTGCGTTAAATCAAAAATTAAATTTTTACGAAAAATGCAAAGCTTGTTACAAAAATCACAGCCAGTACTATTTGAGCTGATAGCATTTTGAAATGCAGGTTTTTTTCTTCGGTAATGTTTCTTCTGACATCTATATCTTGAGAGCTATCGTTATTTTTTTTGTGATAATAGTATTCTAAAGTTAGATTCCCTACGATACTTAAGTAGATCGAAAGACATAACCAGCCTGCATAAAAATTCACCCAATAAAGTACATCGATATTTTCTACGCTTCGAAGTTTAAAAACTAAAAAATGAAGAACTGTCATTACCAAAGCTAGTGACAGATGATAGAGGGCTAGTTTTTCAAAGGGTACTAAGTTGTCGTGTATGCGTGCCCAGGAGTGATCTGATTTAACAGTCGATTTGATAAAGCTTTTTAATTGTTCAGGTGATAGGAGCGAAGGCTTAAAGGTTGCAATATTATGAATAAGGTAATCACATCTTTCCAGTAAGCTCGAAAACGATATTTTTTTTCCATTATCCAAAACAATATGAATAGCGACTCCGCCAAATAAGTTTTCTTTTACATCCAAAGATTTTACGTTTTTAAATTCAATGGTTTTACGTTGGTTCTTTTTTTCTAAAATCAATCGATCCGGAGAAATATGAACTTTGCTGTCGACCAAAGGGCGAATGGCGAAAATTGCAAATAGGCCACTGCATGAAGATGCAATAACTACAAAGCTTGCACAGTAAATCAGCCAAGGATCATTTTGATTTAGATATGACAGTATTAAAAAAATAAACCCGCAAAAACAGGCAAGCGAAAATATAAAAAAGCAGCGATACGTCCACCCTACGATAGGTCTATAAGTAAGAGTTCTTCTATAACCTTCAGCGAGTGAAGAAGTGGTATTTTGTGTGTCTTTTTCCATGTTTTGATTCTATCGGTAAATTTTGAGTTAGTATAAACAAAATGGCGATGAAATTAACCGAGGCCTAGGTCTTGGGTGTCTTAAGAAAAGAGCAAGGAGGCTTATTATGACTACCTTAATATTGTGTCTCATTTTGCAAGAGGGAGTTGTACTTGAAATGGGGCAAGTCAGTTTCAAATTAAATAAAACAGAGTTAACGGAGTTTACGACTGTGGAAAAAATGAAGCATCGCCGTTTACTACAGATGCTGACAGGGGGGACAGTCCGATCTGCAATGGTTTAAAGAATGATTGATGGAACATAAAATAATTGCTATATTGTAATGGCAATAGTGCCCGGACGAGATGCGCCGTACCCGGTTAGGACAAGACGACGCCTTTTACAAAAAAGGAGTCTCGTATGTCTTCAGCGTGGGTTATTCTATTTTTAGCAGGTCTTTTAGAAATCTGTTGGTCTATTGGTCTTAAATACACAGATGGTTTTACTCGTTTAATACCTTCCGTATTCACTCTTATTACTTTAGCTGCCAGTATGTATTTATTAGCAAAAGCAGCTCAAACATTGCCCATCGGAACTGCCTATGCAGTATGGGTAGGAATAGGGGCTGTAGGTGCAGGTGTTTTAGGAATTATTCTTTTTAAAGAGCCCATTACATTGCCACGTATTGGTTTTATGGCCTTGCTGGTAATTTCAATCATAGGATTAAAGTTCACGGCTTCATAAATACCAAGGTTTTGTTATAGCGAGTGGGTCGTAAAAACAGAGTCGTATTAATAATTTTTGAATCTAAATGACATAAAGAGGTCTGATGTGAATCAAACCTCTTCGCTTATTGGCTGAAAGCGTAGAATTTCTTTCCCATCAATCGTAACTGTTTCTAAAAACATTTTGTAAGGTCGTACCCACATTTGTCCTAATTCATTTGGGTATAGAGCTTCGTAATAAACTAAATCTTCTAAAGTTTCGCTGTGTTTTACAACGCCATGAACTTTGTATTTTTGACCTTTGTAGTGTTGATAAATTCCACCGATTTTTAAAATTGATTCAGACGACATAAAATTTTCACCAGAGTTAAATTATTTTTTTAAAAGTTTTTCTAAATTTTCAGCAGGCGGTCTAGCGATGATTCCTTCGTTTTCATAGACAACAATAGGTCTTTCTAAAAGAGCAGGATATTTTTCTAGATTTTCTAACACTTCTTTTTCTGAATCCAAATCGAACGGTTTTTTTTCATAGAGTTCTTCTTTAACTCTCACTAATTTTTTTGCAGGAATATTGAGTTTGCTCAAAAGATTTTTTAGATCAGAGATATTGAGGGGTGTTTTAAGATATTCAATAACAAGCGGATTAATTCCCCTAGTATTCAGGATTTCCAAGGCCTCTCTGGATTTTGAGCATTTTGGATTGTGATAAATAGTCCATGTGTTTTTCATGTAATTCTCTTTGCTAGCAGAGGAATTTTATACGGTAGATTTTAGGCATAAAAAAAGCCGACTCAGAGGTCAGCTTTTTTTGATTTCCGTACTTTTCTTCGTGATTTTTAGTTTAACCTAAATTCAGAGGAAGATTGGTGCCCCGCGAGGGACTTGAACCCCCACGCTTGCGCACTAGATCCTAAGTCTAGCGTGTCTGCCAATTTCACCAGCGGGGCGACACCGTTTTGTGTAGAGAATAGATAGCGCACTTTCGTGCGCTAAAGCAAGCGAATAATTTAAAAAATTATTTTTCGCTAATAAGTTTTTTGTACTCAGGAGCACGCATCAAATTTGCGAGTTCCTTTTCAGTATCCATTTCAATACGAACCAACCAGCCTTCATTAACTGGATCGTCGTTTAAAACTGAAGGATCGTCACCCAAAGAGGCATTTACTTCGATAACAGTTCCAGAAACAGGCGCGTAAAGATCGCTAACCGCTTTAACTGACTCGATAACTCCGAAAGTTTGACCTTGAGTGATTTTTTGACCTTCTTCTGGAAGCTCAACGTATACGACTTCACCCAAAGAATCTTGAGCAAACTCAGTAATACCAACAGTTACGATGTTCTCGTCAACTTGAGCCCATTCGTGTTCTTTAGTGTAATAATAATCTTCTGGAATATGAAACCCCATGTTTGGCTCCTTATTTCGTTATAAATGGCGTTTTACAAACGACCGCTTTCACTTTACGACCACGGATATCTAAATTAAATTCAGTGCCTTCGGCTGCATACTCTTTAGAGATATACGCAATTCCAATAGGTTCATCCAAAGTCGGAGAGTGAGTACCACTTGTTACCTTGCCGATTTCATTGTTGTCAAAAGAATAAAGGCTGTAGCCTTGGCGGGGGATTCCCTTTTCTAGCATCTTAAAGCCAATAAGGGTCTGCTTAAGACCGGCTTCTTTGACCGCTACGATTTGGGCTTTATTCATAAAATCTTTTTTAGCAGGCTTTACAACCCAACCCAATCCAGCTTCATAGGGATTGGTTGTTTCGTCGATTTCGTGTCCATATAAAGAATATTTCATTTCTGTACGGAGGGTGTCACGAGCACCTAGGCCAATACTCATGCAGCCTAAATCTTTTCCTTTTTCTAGAAGCCCTTTCCATAAAGCCACTGTGCCAGCTGCTTCCACAAAAACTTCACAGCCCTTTTCGCCCGTGTAGCCCGTAGTTGCGATCATAATATTATGACCTTGAAACTTTCCATGCTGCAAAGTGAAGGGCTTCATTTCAGAAACTTTCACATCAAAAACACGGTCACACAGCTCAAGAGCTTTGGGCCCCTGAATCGCAATCTGCCCCCAAGAATCACTTTCATCAGTGATATCTGCGCCTTTGTTGTGTTGAAGCATCCAAGCAAAGTCTTTGTCTTTGTTCGAAGCATTTACACACACTAAATAATCAGCATCTTTTTCAAGGCAATAGACAATAATGTCGTCAACCAAGCCACCTTGGTCATTTGGCAGTAGAGAATATTGAGCCTCTCCCTTATTTAGTTTACTTACATCATTTGTTGTAAGCCACTCAA
>JBHIVS010000052.1:0-12521 GCA_041987885.1 Pseudobdellovibrionaceae bacterium
TTTGGCTCCCCTGGGGTCGAAATACCATAGGGAACTGATACATTTCGAATCACTCCGAAAGTGCTCGCCAAAGAAATCACTGGATCTTTAGTTTTAGGAATTGCATTTACATAGAACGAAGCTCTCACAAAACGATCCGCAGAGCGATTCGTCCCTGGAAGCATAACAGTTCCCCCAATTCCTTTCCAATACTCAGCCAAAGCCAATTGTTTTTCAAAAGTCGGAGAATTCGTCATGACTTGATATTCTTTACTATGATGAATAACTTGTTTTCCATCAATGTACTCTACGATCGCACTGTCTCCTGTGGCATCAGACATCGACAGATGTAATGTCGCCAAACGCTTTTGACCAGGGACACTGTCCGTAACAACAATAAATGGTTCTTTTTTTAATGCTTCAACAGCTTCTTTTACTGAAGCAAAATTATCCAAAATATATTGAGCCCATAGAGAAATCGCAATAGCAGGCTTTTTACTATCATGCTTCGGATATTAAGACTCAACCAACCAAAGTAAATTCGCAGCTAGGCCCTTTTCATTGACCCCATCAGTTGTAGAAACTTCGTAACCAGTGGCAATAACACTGCCATATTTTGAATCCCATTTTACTGATTTAGGACCAGCTAAACCTGATCTACTAACACCTCTTGGAAAAATCCATAAATTCGTTAACGTATCTTCTTTCCAATCCATAGATCGAGCCGTAATTATTTCTGAATTTACTCCATGATAAACAAGACGAGTACAAGCGTTAAGATCATGACTAAACATGAGCGTGCTAATAGAAAATGCACTAGCGATAAAAATCTTCAACATAGACATAAGAATCCTTTCTTTAGAGAAAGGATTCCTTAAATTGAACTAAAGAACAAAACTAATTTCAGTGTATTTATTCTTTAGCACTTTGCACTAGGCTTTTCCGAATAAATTTCACAAAGAATTTAAGAATAAAATCAAAGAGTCTCTGTCTGATTTTGAAAGATGTACGAACTTTTGCTTTGCTTGCTCAGACTCTCCACCATGCCATACAACAGCTTCAGTTAAAGTCTTAGCTCTGCCATCATGTAAAAAGCCAGCTCTAGGATTAATAGTTTGAGTATGACCAATCCCCCACAAAGGACGAGTTCTCCACTCTCTTCCATTAGCATCAAAATCATTGCGATCGTCAGCTAAACCCTCACCCATATCGTGCAACAATAAATCCGTGAAAGGATAAATCTTCTGATTCGACAAAGCTGACACCTGAGAAGGCCCTGTTACAAAACTTGGTTGATGACAAAGGGCACATCCGATTTCATCAAAAATCTGGGCACCTCGAACAACCTGCGAGTCCGTAACATTTCTTCTATTTGGCACTCCCAACGTCAGAGAGTAAAATATAATGTCTTCAGCTATTTGAGTGGGAACTTCAAGTCTTGGGCTAGAATCCAAACCTAACAAATGAAACAATTCAGTTCCAAAAATATTTTCTAAGGGAAACGCTTCCGTCGTGACACCCATATCATTTACAAACGCGCCCATACTTTGATGATACACAGATGGAGTACTCGCCTTTAAACCAAATCTCCCCAAAGAAACTGGCCAAACATCGCCAGCCATTTTCTTTTGAATATCAAAAACATAATTAGGCTTTCCAGAAATACCGTGAGCCGACAAATCTCTTTGAGCCAAAGCTAAGATATCTTGTTCAGGAATAGCTTCAAGTAACCCCAAACCAATCATCGGAGGACCCATTCTTGGACTGGTCTTCACATCTCTTTCATAAATACGCTGATTGTAAGCATCCGTAATTTTAAAGATCGGCTTACGAAGCTTTAAAATCTCTCCGTCAGGAAAAATAAACTGAGTATACTCATAGCTCATCCAAACCTTGGCTTGGCCTACTCCAGGAAAATCCGATCTCACCGAAAAAAGACCTAGATGAAACAGTTGGGTCCCAAACCCTGGAACAGGAATTGGCTCCCCAAAATTATTAGCAACACTTTTTTCACGAGACTGACCGTCTTCGATCGAAATTTTTAGAAAAATAGATTCATTTTGCCCCAGCTGAACCCACTCTTGCCCCCTAGGAATGATTGGCAAGGCACCACGTCCATCACGCGCATGGCAGGCATTACAACTAGAGTTATTATAAACAGGCCCAAGGCCCTTTAGATCATTTGATTCTTCAGAAGAAAAATTTCTAGAAAAAAGAGAATCACCACGAACATGACGATTCACTTGTTCTTCGGAAAGATTACTCGCGGGCTTTTGAAAAGCCATTGCAGATAATCCCTCCGAATAAGTAGTTGCATCCCCAGCTATCTGCGTCTCATAGACATAGCTTTGCGCATGCACTTGCAATCCCATAAAAGCAAAAAGCAGAGATAACATAAAATTAATCCAATAGCGGAGTTACTTGTTCAGTAAAGAATGTCTCAAGGATTTTTAATTTTGCAATCGCTGCAAAAATTCTTTTACGACCTTCCTGATCCTTAATAGCTTGTCCAAATGACAAACCTTGAGTACCAGAGATATCAGCAATTGCCTGACGAGACTCAAGAATTAAAGTCTCACCCAAATCAGCAACTGCCGCATCTTTTTGAGCGATCAAATCTTTAATACCAAGACCTTTTTTCTCTCCATTATATGAACCAGTATATACATTATAGATAGACTCCACATTGCTCGTGTAATCCACAATTGAATTCCAAGAAAATGGAGATTCTTCTAAGCGAGCATTTGCATCTTGAGGAGTTTCCCCAGTTGCATCTGGAAGTTTAGCCCTACTAGCTTCACCAATGATAGTCACAATTCCATTTACAAACTCATGAACTACGTCGCTCTCTGATTTATAAAATTGATTAGAAGCAGAAGGATTCAAAAGAACGTTTAAATAAGCCGGAGAGCTTTCTTCTTCAGGATCATGAGACACTGTCCAAGCATAAACCAATAAATCTGTTTGCTCTGTTAAAATCACAGAAACAGCTTCAAGATAATCATATTGTCTTTCAGTGATACCCTCAACAGATCTCGTATTAGAAACAATACCTTCTCCGAAAAGAATATATTCAATAGCATGAAAGCCTTGAACTTCTGTATTCAAAGGTCTGATAGTATCTGCCGATAGTGGCATATTAGAAGCCAGAATTGCTTTCATTTCCGTCAAAGCTAGAGGCCAAGAATCAATCATTGGATCAATTCCTAATGAGTCAATCGGACCAAATAGAAACCCTTCAGAAACCTCATAAGACCAACGAGCTGCTTTCCAAGCCCTTTGTGCTTTCTCAAGGTTTTCTTGAGTAGGCTCCGCTCTCAATAATTTTACAGCATCCAAAAGACTTTTCGCATCTCTGTCAAAATCTAAATAAGTTTGAGCGATAACATTTTGTGAGATATTTTGAATAACTTCAGCTTTCGTTACAGCCTGAGCAGAGCTCATCGCAAAGAAAGATAAAAAACCACAAATCAAAACCTTCATAAAGACCCCTTGAAAATTGCTAATTAAACAGCGAGGCCTTCCTTTACACGTTTTTGACTTATTAGGTCAAAGATTGAGATCTCAATGATAACTTACTTAAACCTAATTGAAGACCAATTGAGAAAATCTTGATCTTCTCCTCTCATACCGAAAGTTTTATAGCTCTAACGTCACTTCCTGCCGGATGCTGATACATTCTCAAACCGAATTCAGGCAAAGCAGATAAAAGATGATCAAAAATGTCTGCCTGAATATCTTCATATACAACCCAACGCGTATCATTGGTAAATACGTAAATCTCCAAAGGCAATCCTTCTGCTTCCGGACTCATTTGACGAACCATTATCGTCATATTCTGATTAATTCTTGGGTGCCTTTTTAAGTACTCTTTCACATAGGCTCGAAATGTCCCGACATTCGTTAATCTCCGAAAGTTCACACCACCACTTAGCTCTGCATTTATTAAAGCATTCGCATCAGCTATTTCTTTCTGTTTATTTAAAAGATAGTCTCTTATCAAAGCGATTTGCATAAACTGAAGAATATCTTCTTGAGTCAAAAATCTAATCGAAGTCAAATCAAGATGAATAGATCTTTTAATACGTCTTCCACCTGACTCCTGCATTCCTCTCCAATTCTTAAATGAATTTTCTAAAAACTTGTGAGCAGGAATCATGGTAATAGTTTTATCCCAATTCTGTACTTTTACATTATGAAGAGCTATTTCTAATACCTCACCATCTGCGTTGAATTGAGGCATCTCAATCCAATCACCCACACGAATTGCCCCGTTCATAGTCAACTGCATTCCCGCGACTAAAGACAAAATAGAATCTCTAAAAACGAGCAGCAAAATTGCCGTAGCAGCACCCAAACCACTCAATAAGATGAGAGGTGATTTTTCAGCTAAAGAAGCTATTATAAAAATAATACCTAACAAGTAGGCAACGATCTCTATAGTTTGTAGATAACCTTTTATGGGTCTTTCTCGAGAGACTTCTTTTTTATTGTAAATATTATTAATAATTTTTGTGACTTGAGATATCCCCATCACAATCATCACTATAGTAAAAATCGTAGTTAGTTTTTCTATAATTTCAATCAAGTACTCGGGCATGTGAAAAGCATACCTCAAGAGACTACGACCTATCGTGACATAGAATGCCAACCCAATAATGGTAACTAAGCGTCGACTTTGTAAAAACGCCTCGACCCAAGGATGAGACTCCATCATTTTAGAAGAAGCAATTTTAAAAATAATCATCTTTATCAGACGATCAATAATTATCGTTATAAGTATGGCGATTGTGACAACAATCAAAGATTGCAACCATGGCGTGTGTATTATTCCTATTTCCACTTGCTGTTCTCCTTGAAAATTTTTGTGTTTTTATATCTACTCTTTTATTCTGAATATTACACAGACATTTATTTCTAAATTTTTGACCATTAAACATATGCAACATATACGTGTAAACCCTTTATTTTTTGTCAATAATTCTGTATTTATAAACACACAATAATATTGTCCTTAGTCAAAAGCATGAGTGATCGCAATATATGAGAGCATTTTTATTTATTACGACATAATGCATGAAGTTTTTTTGACTGAGTTTTTTGAAATTTTATACTGATCTAGTTCATTAAAAAAGGAGAGCATCTTATGAAAAAGATTCTATTATCTGCGATATTAGGTTTTGCGTGTGCAGCGCCTGCTGCCGACTCAACAACATCCAGCACTATGCAATTCTCTAAGGAAGAAGCTTATGTAGCACCTCAAGGTTTCTTACCATTCATCGCACTTGGTGGTGGTTATACAGGATATGATTCTAACGCTGCTGCAGAAGGGACTCCTTCAACAGTTAAATTATTAGGATCTTGGTACTTTGATAATCCCATCGTATTGGACTTGGGTTATGGTGTGAACAACCAACAGTTCACTCAAAATGCAGCAGAGAAAAAAGCTATCACAGATGGATCGTTAGAATTAGCAATTAGATACGCTACGGAAAACAGATGGCAAGTTGGTATCATTGGGAATCAACTCTATAATCAGGGAAAATACTACAGCGCAAGCCAAGCTGATGCTCACTTCGTAGGGCTTCAACTTCTTAAAGAGTTTAATATGACGCCAGCATGGTTGGCTCGCGTAGGTGCTCGTGCACAAAACTTAACTAATGGAACAGATGGTACCGTCAATATGTATATGATTGATCTACAATTTGGTTGGAATCCTCAAGGTTACAAAACTTCCGTTAGTACAGCTTCTAACGAAGAAACCTTTGAAGATATGGCTTACGAGCCAACCGCAGAGCCCGCACGCCCAGTTGCAATGCGAGCTCCTGCTTCTCCTCTAAGAAGCGTTAACATGAACTCTATAGCAGGAGTAGACTCATCTATTCACTTCGGAGTATCTCAATATTCGCTTTCTACCAATGATCAAAAAAGAATCGAAAAAATTGCCCGTGCACTTAATGACAATCCTGGGATTGTCGAAAAAATACAAATTAATGGATTTGCCGATGCTACAGGATCTGCATCAATTAATGATAAAATATCTTTAGCTCGTGCTAATTCTGTAAAATCTATTTTCGAAAAATATGGATATACTGATGTGACAACTTCTGGAATGGGAACTGCACAATCAGATGGCCTTAGCCAAGCAGATCGCAGAGCTGAATTAGTATTTATTGGAGTTAAAAACGAAAATGAATTAAGAAGAATTCTTTCAGAAATCGAATAATTTCTTTTCAAAGAAATTTAATATCTTTTTAAAATAAGTAATTCGTAAAAAAAGGAGGGTTTTCCCTCCTTTTTTATTACCAACGATATCTCACTGAAAACTTATTTGCATTTGTCCCCGAAATAGGGATCCCATTTTTTACTATTTCGGCCTTTGCATTGAACTCTCTAGACAAAGACTCAGCCTCTGATGCACTTTGAGGAATATACGCATTTAAATCAGACAAACTTTCTACTGGAACTAAAATTGTTTCCGTACTGACGCACTCTCTATCCTTATTCCAAGGAGATAATTTTTGACATTTTCTACTTTTATTTTTGTCAAAAATAGAAAAAACAACTTTTGCATTTTCTGATTTAGATTCAAATTTCCATACCTGCTCAATATGAATAGAGTTTTCCTTAACATTAGGATATTTGACCGGCCAGTTCATGCTTCCAATGGACATATATTTATTCTTATATTCAGGAGAATTAATAAGAACAAAATCCCTCAAAACTAACGAAGTAAATTCAAAACCATAAGAAGCAGAGAATGCGCAATGGGTTCCATAGTCAACAGGAACAACTCCAGTAGTTTCTACTTTTTCGTATTGATCATTATCATGCAGCACCTTGGAGTTTAACTTATAATCAACGATAAAATCGTCTTTTGAGGCAAACGCAAGTAATGGTGTTTTGATGATATTTTTAATATTCCAAAAGTTATTCGATTTAAAAAAGGAATCTGGTGTACTAGCAATTCCTCGACGATTTAAAGACGTTGACATCAGATACCCTAGATAATCCGGCAATTTTTCTCTATCTTTCGGCATAATTTCTTCTGTTATCAAATCGGAAACATCAGTTAGATAGGGGCGCAAACTATAAAAGTGATTTTTTGTAAAACTAGAAAAAACTCTTCCAACTACTGTTCTACTATACAATTTATCCAAGGTTGGTCTCAAACTTAAGACAGGACAGACGGCTGTCACAGAGTTAAAAACTTTATCTCCGTAAATATCAGGAAAAATATCATTGTAGTAAGAGCCGACCATTGCTGCATTACCGCCCAAACTTAATCCTACAAAGTGCAAAGATGAAATAATATTTTTATAGCTTGATTGATATTTTAGCCATTGTCCAAAATCCCAAGTTTCTTTACCTTCAACCCATCCGCCCATAGAAGCTATATTATTTGCCTGTATATAATCGGCAGCAGTATGGTTCGCCAATAACATCACATTAAAAGGAGACTGATCAAACAAATGCATCAAATATGTCTTTGTAGATGCCGAAACATTTGCTCCACAAAAAACACCACAACGAATAATGATCATTGGCCGCGCTTGGCCATCTGGTTTAATCGCAATAATTGCAGGCACCACTCTACCCGAAGAAAGAGTGAATTTTTTCAAAGATATCGATCTGTGACTCAAAAACGAATATTGGTATGTAGAATACTCCAAAAGTCCTAACAAGCCGTTATAGGAGTTTAAAGAAAGCTCATCACCGCATTCGCCAATATACTTTTTCATAATATTTGCATACTGACTTGCATTGGAAGCATTCGCCAAAACCAACTCTTCTAATCTCTTAGGATTACAGCTAGGCGTAACGGCTTTTGTACTTAAGCCCACAGGAACTTTTCCCGTCACTTTTTTAATGTTTACATCCACTTCGTTTAGATTTTCTTCAATAATTTCTCTAATTAAAGCATCTTCACCGTCTTTATTTCCCGCAAAAGTATTCGAAGGCGCGAATAAAAAAGCAAAAACAAAAAGCTGAAATAAAAATCTAATAAAACCCATATGTTGAAACCTCTTCATCTGCTTATGGGCTTTATCGGAAATGTTGGACGCATTTTAAATTTTCGAAGACAAAACTATATCTTGATAGAGGTTTTCCTCACAAAAAAGGAAAATACCTACCGACTATAGTCGGTAGGTATTTTCCTTCAAAGACATCTTTAGTTATACTTTTTATCTCTAGGCAATTTTTTTGATTTGAGTGAGCTTATCCTTCAAAACATTATTTTCATGTTTAACAGCCGTTAGCTCCGCATTTAGATGATTAAGTTTTCTCTTTAAAAAATCATTCTCCTGCTTCAAAACTGAATCTCCATCTCCGACAACTGAAGGACTTGGATCTTTAGTTGGAACAAACTCAGCAGTTGTTATACTGCTGGCAACATAAGATGTACTTAATACTTCCTCAATATTCTCAGGAATTAACAAATCTGGATCCACCTTATCGAGTCTCAAAATACCTTGAGAAATAAATCCACGTACTTCTGTTAACATCTTGGAAACACAAGTACCTTTTTCAGCGGCACTTGGATTAGATTCAACCATTAAATCCGTAATTTTTCTTTTTGAAATAGGAGGCAAGCACGACAATAAGTTATCAACCATACTCTCTTCATGACCATGCAAAGCAATAGCTAGAGTTAACGGCTGCACTCGAGTAAATATCTCAACCAAGTACTGCGGATCCCATCCATAAACTCGATTGATTGTTAATACTTTCTGTCGAAGAGTCTCTTCCCATACAGGACTTTCGCCTCCGATAAGAGATAAAAATTGCTCTCTTTTAGCCGACGGAGATGTCTCTAAAAGTTGAAGCAATTGATTAAACCCACCTTTTTTCTTATAACGATCTAACATACCCATGGCAGATTTATCGGAAATTCTGGACCAAACTCAAGAACTTCATTAAAAAAAAAGCATCTCATTTTTAGACGTTTCACAATCTTTTGCTTCGGTTTATTACAATTTTTCAGAAGAGATTTTTCGTAACTTTCAATGCCGATAAAAAATCACAATTTTCTATCTTAAAACAACATCGAACCACTTCTTTTTCTAAAAATTTAATAAGAAAATATGATCATATCATAGCAATCTGAAAATCAATAAGATCTTTCAAAAAACTAAAACTAAAACTAAAACTAAAACTAAAAGAGAAATAAAAAATTATTCCTCTTTGGTCTCCTAAAAATTTAAAAAATCAAAATACTATTTATTAATAAGTTTAACTATTCAAGAGACTTACATTTATAGGATAAATTAACATTCGTTCCAGGATTTAAAGTCGTACTAAACTTTAAAGTCTTTCCACTTAAAGTGTAATTCACATTAGAGCCAGATACCGTTACCACTAAGTCTTTAGGGTTCGAACACTTCAAAACAATATCCTTAATATGACTAGAAATATACGATCTAATTTGTCCTAATTGACTAGTATAGTCCGAAGAACAGATGTCAACTGACTTACCCCAATTAGAAGTTTCAAACATTTTATAGATAGTTCCAATACTAGCAGAAACCAAAGATTTAGTCGGTTGGTAATTATCCAACATCTGAGCATTTTGAGTCGCTAGACATGTATTATCTTTCACAATAATTGAATGAACAGTCATTGAGTTAAATTTGTCATTACCATATTTTGATTTAACTTTTTGGATAAGAGTATTAGGTTGGTCTTTTTCTGCCAAAGCAAAATCACTACTATTATTATACAATCCACTGCGAACATCTTCATCCGCAATAAAGATGACTGCTAAATGTGAGTTAGACCTAATAAATGATGATGGATTATTCTCAACAATTAGGTTCGCAGCATAGATACCGCGTTCATCACCAGATGGACAGTTTTTACTATACGCAGATGCATATGCATTCGAATTAATAGAGCTGACATTGCCATTATTAGCTCTAATCCAATCAGCGATAAACTTTTCGCACTTCAAGGTCTCTTCTCTTTGAATTGTCGCCGCGAATGATTGTGCTCTATTAGAGTCGTCGGAGCTTAAATACTTTTTACCTGAAGGAAAGCTCAATAACTGCCCACCTTTTGATCCAGATACATCCGTGGTTGTCATACCAATTCTATAATCTATACTTTGATTATCTAATTCTTGAATAAAAGTACTAAAACGCAAAGCTAATTGAGACTGCTCTGTCGACATTGAGGCTGAGTTATCGTTAACGATTAAAATATCAACTTTTCCACGACCTGCTTGTTCGGTGTAGTTGAATGAATATTCACCACTTTCGACGACACAGCCTTCGTCTTTACACTTGCTATCGTCCAAATTAAAGTTTGTCGGCGAGCAGCCAACATAGACTCCAAGTGTGAATGATATTAAAGATAGCTTCGTCAGTGTGTTCATAATACACCTCTCTCACTAAATATCTTCCAACCTTGATGCCAACTTCTTAAATAATAGCTAAATACTTAATATTACTGATTATAAGTAGATACATTTACCTTCTAGCTTGACAAAAAGAGCGTCAATTATTTAGACGACGGCCTTTTGAACTTAAAAAGCTCTAGTTGTTTCATATAGTTACTAATAAAATGTCTTTTATGGCCAAAAGTACATTTTTGGGCGCTAATTCGAAAAATATGCAAACTACATTTTGCTCCTTTTAACTTTTTCACGAAAACTAAAGAAGCCCTTACTCACTCGTTCAATAAAACTCTTCCTTATAAAAGGATCAGAATTTAATTTTAGCGAGTCAGTATTTTTTCCATTAAGAGGAATCTCATGATTTATAAAATTCTTGGATCGATTGTTATTGTCTGTGCAGTAGTGCTAGGAGCAAGTGTGGTATATCAAGAAGGGCTATGGCCAGTTTCACAAAAAAAAGCTAATATAGGCCAATCAGAGCATAATATCTGCATAGAAAAAACACCTAGCGAGCAACTTAGAAATCTCATAGAAAAAGACTTTGCGACTCTCCACACTCAAAAAGAATTACCTACTCAATGGGATCAAATTGGACAGGTAAAAATAATTAGAAACTCAAATCTTGCAAATGCAATTCTTGGAAAGTTTAACCCCACATTCAAAACTTTAGAAAATGGTTCTTTTTATTTAGAGATAGAGCTGATTGATTTAGAAGAAGATTCAAATCCAGGAATAATACTTCAGGCAAGTTTATTTGATAAAAAAACTGAAAATAAAATTTTCGAAATTGGCAGAACCTATACCATGAATAATTTAAATAAAATTTCTGAAGAAACTAAAAAGGAGGAATAAGCTATGTGTAAATATTTTTTAATTTACTCAGTATTCCTTTTGTTGGCGGCATGTGCTTCTTCAACATATTCTACTAACTCATCTACATCTACCGCATCACCTTATTCCAAGCATTCTTCTTCTAAACATTTTGACTCAAAATTATCTAAATATACCTATCCATTTCCCGTAAACTACTACACTTTTGAGTCTCAGAATCAAAAACTACAAATGGCATACATGGATGTGAATAATGTCACGACGGCAAAAGGAACGATGGTTCTATTGCATGGAAAGAATTTTCCAGGAGCATATTTTGAAAACATCATTAAATCATTAGTATCAGAAAACTATAGGGTCATCATTCCTGACCAAATCGGATTTGGAAAATCAACAAAACCACAAAATTACCAATATTCTTTTCAAAGTTTAGCCACCAATACTCACGGATTGTTAAGTTCTCTAAGTATCAAAAGCCATAAGCTTCTCGGACACTCAATGGGAGGAATGCTAGCGACAAGATACGCTCTTATGTATCCAGACAATGTGACTCAATTATTTTTGGTAAATCCAATTGGCCTTGAAGATTGGAAAACAATGACGTCATATAGGCCCATTGAAGTCCTTTATCAAAGCGAGCTTAATACATCCATCGAGGACATTAAAAACTATCAGCTTAATAGCTACTACGATGGTAAGTGGAAATCTGAATACGATAGATGGTTAGAAATTCCAACTGGATGGAGGTTAGGAAAGGACTATAACTTAATAGCTTGGAATGCAGCTCTAACTACGGACATGATCTTTACTCAGCCAGTATTCTATGAATTCAAAAACATCAAAACACCGACAGTACTAATAATAGGACAAAGAGATCGAACCGCTATAGGTAAAGCGTGGGCTCCAAATCAATATAAAGAAAAAATGGGTAATTATCCTGATTTAGGCAAAAGAACAAAACAACTCATCAAAAACAGTAAATTAGAAGAACTAAAGGGTTTAGGACATATGCCCTTCATCGAAGATTATCCTACCTTCTGGGCAGCCCTTAAGAGGCATTTAAACTAAATATAAGCCATCTCTTCAATCCCCAGCAACTTCAAGAGTATGCAAATAGAAAGAAGAATTTAAATAGATGATTCTAAAGATCACCTTTTATGGATGGAAACGATATCCAAGCCAAATTCTAAAACTCAGTAAGCAAGTTACCAAAGCTTTGGACTAAAATATTTTGTTGGTAAAATTGGAAAAAAGACAAAAAAAAACCCGTCTTAATTTCTTAAGACGGGTTTTCGAATAAAATAGAGCTGGCATC
>JBHIVS010000053.1:0-12508 GCA_041987885.1 Pseudobdellovibrionaceae bacterium
CCTGGTCAACTACCATTTCCTTTTATACGGCAGTCCCAATAATCCGGATCCGTTTAATGTCGTCGATGTAACGGTTTTCTTCCGCACCATCATTGCGGCGGTGTTTGTGACGATCTTTGATCTGGCGATTTGCATTACCCCAGTCGCTATGATTTACATCATAATCGGTATGCATAAGGATTGTGAAATAAACAGGTCCTTGAGCAGTGTTAATCGCACCAGCTAAAGTTTTAGCTTTATTCACACTTCCTGTTTTTGCGATAGTTGCACCGGCCATGTTTCCACCGTAATTTTTAACAGTCGAATCATAGTCACGTGAAGCTACGGCGATAACATGTTGTAAGCCATAGCCTTTCTTTTCCAATAAATCATCTAGACGAGCCAGAGATTTAATCATGAACTCGCAAGTTGCATTGTTATAGATAGGTGATTTAACAGAGCCTTCATTGTTTCCAGATCCATTATAGAAGCTAAAGTCAGCTTGGTCAGCTTCCAATGCTTGTTTTGCATAAGCATTAAATTTTTGAGTTCCACCAAGATTCCAGAAAATGTTGTCAGCGATATAATTGTTAGATTGATTATTCATTCTCTTAAGAATTGTTCTAAGAGGTGATGATTTTAAAACCAAAACTTTCGATCCTTCTTGGGCTGTAAATTGGTTTTTATGAACGTACTTAATAGAGCCAATAGAAATATTCGGAGAATCAACCATGGTGATGCCTAGTTGAGAGGCCGCACGTTTTAATCTGGCATAAGAATCTTTATTTACATCTGTAGCTAGTGCGTTTCTGATTGTTGTTTCAACAACAGCGGCTCTGGCTTCTACGGTATCATATTTTGGAGTATTTCCAGCGATAAGGGGCTTTTCCTCTGCCAACCAAGCTAATAAAAAGTTTTGATCGAAAGTTAGACGATCGATATTTTTAATCCCTTTTCTATTAAGCTCAGAAATTAAGAAGTAACCCATGTTACGGCCAAACATTGGATCGCGAGAGCCTTCGATATGAATATCGTAAGAGCCTTGTTTGGCAGTTTCTTTGACATGGAGTTTTGTTTGAAAGCGATAGTCAGGTCCAAGAGCTTCCACAGCCCACAATGTCGTTACAACTTTTGAGATAGAAGCTAGGGGAAACTTCTGATCTATATTAGTACCTTGTATTTCTTTATTAGAAGCTTTGAGTTCACAAGCTGAATTCAAAGCAACCTTTGCCGAAGCAAAGCTACTAATAAGTAAAGACCCCAGGGTCAGGCAAACTAGTTTTTTGGACATACCATTTATCATTTGTACGAACCTCGCAAAAGTTAACGATATTCCTGACGTTACAGAATTCGTACCAACGTGAAACAAGTTCAAATCGAATATGTTTGAATGGAATCGAAGTGAGACACTTTAATTTGCCCAAAATAGGCACCTATGCCCCTAATTGTTCATTCAAGGTTCCATAAAAGAAGTCTTCAAGTACTAAAAGTGAAAATGTTTTAAATAAGCGATTTTATGAAGTTTTGATTCATTACAAGACCTAAGGGATGGAATATTAAATTTCTGTCAAGTAAGTTATTCTTGGGTTCCAGAGTCCGATATTTAGGGTGCCGTTTGAGTCTGTAGGGAGCATTTTTGTGAAATTTAAAGAACTTCCGTTGAGTGCAAGAATCTCAATACCAATTATATTGATAGTCCTTGTTGCCTTTATTGTAATGACTTTTATTACATCGGTTAGCAACTTTGAAGCTGCAAAGAAAAATGCAGAAGCCCATCTTTTACAGTCAGCTAAAACATATGCTAATAAACTCCAATCAGATCTAGAGGGTAAATATACTATCGTTAAGCAATTACATGCTTTGTCTTTAGCTCGTTTGGATGATCCTACTTTAACTCGTACAAATGTTGATATGTATTACAAAAAAGTGCTTGAAGACAGTAAAGATCTGTTCGGTGTTTGGGCTTTATACGACCCGAATGCTTTTGACGGTAAAGATAGTTACTTTCTTGGAAAGCCAGGCTACGAGTCTACAGGTGCCTACGGTCCTTATTGGACTTGGGGGCCTGATGGTAAAACTTTGACCTGGGAAAATGACATCGATTATGAAGGGGAGTTCTACACCGTTCCCAAAAAACTGGCTCGCCCTATCTATATGGAACCCTATTACGACGAGGTTGGTGGGGAAAATGTTTTTATGACCTCGGTGATCATTCCTATATATAATAGCGCAAATAGTTTTATCGGCTCTGTAGGAATCGATATCACTTTGTCTCAGCTTGCGGGACAAGTAGACACCGTTAAGCCTTATAGAAGTTCCCGTTCTTTTTTGCTTTCTAGCAGTGGAAAGTTCGTCACTCATCCCGAGAAAAATTTAGTAGGAAAAAATTTTGATGAACAATTCAAAAATGAACAGTTTAAAAAACTGATCAACTCAGGAAAAGCTGGTTCAGTAGTAGGAAAGAACAACGAAGATGGTGAAGACTACTATTTAACAGTAGTTCCTATTTCATTAGCCGAAGGTAATGATCAATGGAAGTTTATTATCGAAACTCCCACGAGTGAAAGTCTGGCAGAAGCCAAGGAGCTTTTATTCATTCAAATTTTAGTTTCTATTATTTTCTCTGCCTTATTGTCTGTTGCTGTTTATGTCTTTTTAACAAAAGTTTCTAATAAATTTATGGCTTTGACCAATAGACTTAGTCATGCGGAAGATATTGTGTCTGGTGCTATTGAACAATTATCAAATGCGGGGACAACTCTTGCGGATTCATCCAGTGCTTCGGCGGCTTCTTTAGAGGAAACAGTGGCCTCTTTGGAAGAGATCACAAATATGGTTAAAATTTCTGCTAGCAGTGCAGATCAAGCTTCAAAACTATCATTTACTTCTTCTGAAAGTGCAAAAAAAGGAGAAGAGGGAATGGATGCCTTGCTAAAAGCTATGAATGAAATCAGTGACTCTTCTAAAAAAATTGAAGAGATCACTAGTGTTATTGACGATCTTTCATTTCAGACAAATCTTTTAGCTTTGAATGCCTCTGTAGAGGCAGCTAGGGCGGGCGAACAAGGAAAGGGCTTTGCTGTTGTTGCTGATGCGGTAAGAACTTTAGCACAGAAGTCAGCGGAGGCCGCGAAAAATATTTCACAGCTAATTGCAGAATCCGTAGATAGAATTGATAGAGGAACTCAGCGAGCAAGCTCTGCGGGAAGTGTTTTAAAAGAAATCGTAGTAAGTGTTCAAAAAGTAAATGATCTAAATAATGAAATAGCTTCGAGCAGTGCTGAACAATCCCATGGAATTGCCCAAATTAATCAGGCCATGAATCATTTAGATCATTCTATCCAAGGTAATGCCGCATCTTCAGAAGAAATTGCAGCAACTACCTTGGAAATTCATGGCCAAGTAAAAATCATGCAAGAAGCTGTCAAAGAGATGAGGGCTCTTGTTCGAGGTCACGAATAATTTCTGAAAAACCTTGAACAAATCGAGAGTCATCATTTACACAGGGAACTAGGTAAAAATCTTTGCCGCCATGTTCGTGAAAAACTTCCTGTCCTCCTATGCCAATTTCTTCAAGTGTTTCGATGCAATCAGAAACAAATGAAGGACATAGAACGGCTATGGATTTAACTCCATCTTGGGCCAATTTTTTAATGGTGTCTTCTGTAGAAGGTTTTAACCACTCGGCTCTGCCAAGACGCGATTGAAAACAAACTGTGTATTGATCTTTAGAAATGCCAATTTCTTGAGCCATAAGTTTTGCAGTCATAAAGCACTGGGCTCTATAGCAGTTTTTTAAACAAGCTCGAGGCATCGCACAGCATTCCTCAGTCAGAGAACAAGTCTTATCTTTTAAAATATGACTTTCAGGTAATCCGTGAAAAGAAAATACATAATGACCCACGTGTTTATTTTTAAGATTTTCAAGAGCAATAGCAGAGGATGTTTTTATAAAAGAATCATGGCCAAAAAAAGGCTTAATTTCTTTTAAAGTGGGATTATAGTTCAGCTGCTTAAGAGCTTTTTGTACGGCCTTGATAGTACCCTTAGTTGTTGCATCTGCATATTGAGGAAACATGGGGGCTAAGTAAATTTCTTGAACACCCTCTGTTTGGAATTTTTTTAGAGAATCTAATATAGAGGGCACGCTATATTGTAGGCCCATCTTAATACTGAAGTCTGGTAAATATTTTTTTAAGCTTTCACTCATTCTTTTAGTATAGACAACGATAGGAGATCCTTCGGGCATCCAAACTTTTTTATAATTTTCAGCGGAAAAAGGAGCTCTTTTGGGAACAATAATTAAATTTACCAAAGGCCATCTAAATAAAAAGGGTAAATTAATGACATCTTCGTCCATTAAGAATTCAGAAAGATATTTTTTTACATCGGCAACTTCATAAGAGCGGGGACTGCCGATATTCATTAGTAAAAGACCTTTATTTTTTTGCATAATCCTTCTCGATTTGTTCTGTAATTAAATCACTTCTCTCAAGAATTTTACTGAGACCAATCCCGGATAGGTAATTTCCATGGAGATAAATTCCTTGAGGGATATTCTCTTTCGATAATTTTTCTAGAATAATTTCAAGACTTACGCTGTAGTAAGGTAAAGCCTTTGACCAGCGATTGATACGATAGTTCAAAATCGGTGAGTCATCTTGTAGAACCTGTTGTCGTTCTTTTTTTATTAATTCAATAATCTGTTCGTCAGACTTTTCTAGTAAATCTTCATTGTGATAGCCACCCATAATCCAAGTTTCATTATAGGTTTTATCGCGATCTTTAAAAATATAGGAATTCATTAAGATGCCCAAAGTTTGAATATTCATTTCTCGAGGAATGAGGCAGCCGAAGCCTTTAAACTTTGTTTGAAATTTTTCAAAGAAAACAGTTACGCTCATTAAAGAGCTCATCGTAATTTGACCTAACAATTCGGAAATTGCAGGGGCTAGGTCTTTAGTTAAAATATGTGCAGCATTTGCAGAAGTCGCAATGACAATGGCAGTTTCTTTAAGATCTTTGATGTTTACGTCAGTGTTAAGATGAAATTGAACTCCAAGATCACGACATTTATGCTCAAGTTTATCTACTAAATCTTGCATGCCGCCTGGACCCGTTAAAAGACCTTTATATCTTTTGGCACTTTTGGGTCTATTAAATAAAGGACTTAAAATTAGGCTCGCACTTAGATCATCTATTTGGTTGGCATAAATCCCCTGCATTGCAGGCCCCAATAGATACTTTGTCAAAGCTGGAGTTAATTGATTCTCTCCCCAGTGTTTGAGTGTTTCATGCGGTTTAGGCTTTAAAGTAAAAAACTGCTTTTTGATAATCAGCGGAAAAAGTTTAAAGAAGGCTTCTTTGCTTTCTTTAAAATTGAGGGGCCATGAACGAGGCTTTTCTCTATAAAGAAATCTTTTAGAAGAAGATTTAAGGGGGAGACTTTGCTCCAACCCAAGCTCTTTAAATAAGGCTTCGGATTTTTCAGTGCGAATCAAAGCATTGGCGGCTTTTTCCGCAATTCCAAGATCTAAGGAGTCTGTTCCAAGTAACCCACCAACATGGGGGCCCTTTTCATAAACGTCTACAGTATAACCTTTTTGAGCCAATCGCAGAGCTACGGTGAGCCCTGCGAAACCAGCTCCAATCACAGATACTTTAATCATATAGATTGAGAAAATATTTTTGTTTGAGGTTGTTTGTTTTTAAGTCTTTCATCAAAAAATACGCAGGCATTTCTTAAGAAAGGTTTTCCAAGCTCAGGAACTTTTAATGAATGATCTTCGACATAGACTAAGCCGTCTTTGATCATTTCAGCTAAAAATTCTTTGGCCTTGTTTTCTTGATCTTCACTTAGGAATTTAACTTCATAATTAGTCATTAGATCCAGGATCTGTTGACGATGGATCTTGTCCTCTTTAGTTAAAACGTGACCTCTCAAAGTAGGTAACTTTCCTTCTTTCAAAGAAGCTTCATACAGAGGCAAGACTTTTTCGTTTTGATGGAAACTGTGAGGCGTTTCAGAAATAGAAGAAACGCCCATTCCCAATAAAACGTCTGTTCTTTGATCTGTGTAACCCATAAAATTTCTATGCAGACGTTTTTCATTCATCGCCAGAGCTAAATTATCCGTAGCCAAGGCAAAGTGATCCATGCCGACTTCAACATAACCACCGTCGATCAAAATTTTACGAGCAATTTCATAAAGATCACGTTTTTCAGATGATTTCGGTAAGTCTTCATCCTTAAAAAGTCTTTGTGCCGGCTTGATCCAAGGAACTAGGGCAAAACTATACAGAGCAATACGATCTGGTTTTAAAGCAACCGTCGCCATTGCAGTTTCTGTGATAGATTCAGGAGTTTGTTTTGCCAATCCATAGATAAGGTCAAAATTTACAGAAGTATAGCCAAGCTCACGAGCCGCATCCGTTAGATTTTTTGTGATATCTAAAGGTTGAATGCGGTTTACTAGTCTTTGGACTTCGTGATTGAAATCTTGAACTCCCATGCTAACGCGATTAAATCCAAGATCTCTAAGGGCTTTAAGCTGTTCAATATTTGTTCTGCGTGGATCTACTTCAATAGATCCTTCAAAGTCGTGCTCAACTTTTTTCACCTTAGATAAAATAGGAGTCAAAAGAGCCGTCAAAGCTTCTGCAGATAAGAATGTAGGAGTTCCGCCACCAAGATGGATATGTTTTAGTGGAGCTTCTAAAAGCTCTGGAACTTGAGCCATATAAAGCTCCCATTCCTTGATGACCATATCCACATAGGGTTGTTCTTTTTTGTGATCTTTGGTGATGATGTTATTGCATCCACAGAAAGTACAAAGACTTTCACAATAAGGAATGTGCAAATATAAACTCCATCCGCCTTGGCCTTCTTTTAAAGTGGCACGCAGATGATTCACCCATTCTTCAGTTGTTGGGTTTACTTCCCAATAAGGAACAGTGGGATAGGAAGTGTATCGTGGAGCTGGGACATCATACTTAGCTAATAGATCTTTCATTACGCCAACACCTCACGCACAGTTTGTACAAATGTTCTTACGTTTTCTTCTGGAGTTTTAGGAAGTACACCATGACCAAGACCGCACACCCAGCCAGCACGTTGTTCAATGGGCATATCTTTCATCGGGGCTAAGAAAGTGTGCAAAGCTTTTTTGAAGTCCGCAGGGTCTGCAAACAATAAACTTTGATCAAAGTTTCCTTGTACGAAACCTTTATTTTGAACTTTGAAAGAATCAGGGATGTAACATCTGTGATCGAAGCCTTGTCCAGCCCATGGAAGAGTCTTGAAAGCATCATTGAAGAACACAGGCTGAGTCCCTTTTGAATAGTAACCAATTTTACCTGGGAAATCTTGAGAAAGCTTTGCAAGTACGGGTTGAATCCATTCTTGGAAGAACATCGGAGAAACTTCTCCAGCAGCCGTATCAAAAACCATCACAACTTCAACGCCACCATCAAGTTGTAACTGAATGTTGCGTTTTAAAAGAGGATACATTTTTTCTAAAAATTTAGGGAATAACGGAGCAAGAACTTTTGAATTAATCAAAGAACCCGCATGGGAACCCTCAACGGCATAAACGAATAGAGTCCAAGGGCCACCAACAAAGCCAATAAGACTTTTATTAGCAGGTAAAATTTGACGAGTTTGAATAACGGCTTGTTTTTGGAAAGACATGAAATCAACAGCAGAGTCTACGTCGCCCAGCTTGTTGATTGTCTCTGGATCAAGCTTAAAACCTAATCTTGGACCGTGATCTGTGTATTCTAAGCCCATTCCTAATGCCTCTAGGGGGAAAAGAATATCGCTGAATAAAATAGAAACGTCGAAATCAAAATCAGCGATAGGACCCAAAGCAACTTCAGCCGCTAGAGAAGGATTTTTACACATTTCATCGAAAGAATGTTTCGCACGCAGTCCTTGATAATGTTTATGATAGCGACCTGCTTGGCGCATGAACCAAATAGGCGGAACCGCTTGGGGAGTTCTTTTTAAGGCATTTTGAAATAGTGTGTTCATGGTGACTCCTCTGTCTTATTCTTCCGTAGACCATTGGTAGCCAACTCCACGGACAGAGCGGATATGTTTTTCTCCGTCTTCACCGAGCAGCTGGCGCAGTCTTACGATTATATTATCGATAGTTCTATGACTTGGGTTTTTATCAATGCCCCAAATCTCATTCATAATCTCATCGCGACTAAGTACGCGAGGGGATTTTTCAATTAACAAATGTAAAATCTTTAAGTCAGTGACTGGAGGGTATTCAATTTTCCCATCTTTTTTGGTCACAGACATCTGGGTGAAATTCACCGTACAAGAATCTAAAATTAAATCGCGAGTGGGCGCGTGAGCATCTAGAACGTGTTTTACTCGGATCAAAAGTTCTTTAAGATGGAAAGGTTTTGGGATGTATTCTTCCGCACCTAACTCAAAGCCTTTAAGTCTTGATTCGGCATCAGCTTGGGCCGTCAGAAATAGGAACAACATCGGTGAATTATGTCTGATTTTTTCAGCCAACTCAAAACCACTGCCGTCAGGTAAACCGACATCTAAGATAGCTAAATCAAAATTACTATTTTTAGAAAATAAAGACCAAGCTTCAGCCAGTGATGATGCCCATTCAACTTCGTATTCTTTTTGAAGACGTTCTTTGAGTGTTTCGCCAAGGGAGGTGTCATCTTCGACGAGTAGAATTCTTCTCATCTTAATTCTCCTTGGACCTCGATATGGGAAATAAATCCTTTGTTATCTGTGGATTCAAACCAAATATCGCCATTCATCTTTTGTAAAAGTCGACGAGTTAACAACAATCCAATGCCATTACTTTTAGAGCTGCTAGATGTTAAAATATCGGCGCCTAGTTTTTCTAAAATTCCACGATATCCTAAACCATTATCATGAAGAGCTAGGGATAGCGTCTTAGGGGATAATTGTTTTACAGAGATTTTCACAGAGGAAGCTTTTCCGTGGATTACAGAATTTTGCAGGAGATTTTTAAACACGCTCATCAAAGCGCGCTTGTCCCCGGTGATAAAGGCTTCTTTTTCAAGTTCCACTGTTAATTCAGAAAACTCATTACGAAGGCTAGAGATAAGCTTACTTAATGAAATTTGCTCAACTAATAAGGGGCTGACTTCAAGGTTTGCCAATAAAAGAGAATTTTCTAATTGTAAATCCAAGTGCTGAATGTCGTGAATCAGGCGTTTTAAAACTGGAGAGGTTTGAGAAAATTCTTCGTCCAAAACCTCAGCTTGTAATCTAAGTCTAGAAATAGAGGTTTTAATATCATGACTGAATGTAGAGAAAAAGAAACGCAGACGTTGATGCCTTTGTTGATCACGATAGGTAAATAGAATTAAAGCAATACCACCAATTAAGATAGCAGCTAATAAAATCGAACCTTCCCACGCGAACATTCGGTGGGAAGATCTTAATTGTTCGACAGTTGTATTGTCAGGATTTAACTTCATGATAAAGTAAATCCACCACCAACCGACCAATGAAAACGTAAATGCAAACCAAACAACGGCTGCAAAAGTTTTTAGGTGAGGTTTAAAGATGGTGAATTTGCTCATGCTATTTTCCTGCTGAATCTACGATGATTTGTGCGGCTTCAGCTAAAATAGAATCCGTGTGTGCCATGGAAACAAATCCAACTTCATAGGCATTTGGTGCTAAGTATACACCGCTTTCTAAGCTCTTAAGGAATAGATTCTTAAATGAAGTTCCTTGATTCTGAGGGATGCCTTCAATTGAGCGAATCGGTTGATTGGTTTTTCCATGGATCCAGAATAAAGAAGCATATTGGCTGACTGTAAGGTCTAAACCTTTTGCTGAAAAACCTTTATTCAAAGCTTCTACGAATTTTTGAGTTCTTTTTTCCAGAACATTCCAACCATCAAGTCTTTGCATTTTTTTAAGAGTTACAAGACCTGCACGCATACCAATTGGATTTGCTGACAATGTACCTGCTTGATAAACATCACCACTTGGAGCAACCATATTCATAAGATCTGCACGTCCACCGTAGCAACCTACTGGGAAACCACCTCCGATGATTTTTCCATAGGTTACAAGGTCAGGAGTAATGCCTGTTTTTTCTACCATTCCCGCAAGACCTACGCGGAAACCAGAGATAACTTCGTCAAAAATTAAAAGAGTGCCATTGGCTTTTGCAAGCTCAGCAACTTTTTTAAGGAACTCAGGACGTTGTTCTAAAAGACCATAGTTTGCAGGGAGTGGTTCGATAATAACTGCCGCGATGTCTTTACCTTGGGCTGCAAAAACTTCAGCTAGTTTTTGTTCGTCATCTAAAGGAGCCACAACAGTTTGTGCTGCAACTTCAGCTGGAATGCCAGCGCTTGAAGAAGCGGCAGTACCCGCTAAGCCTGATCCGGCTTTCACTAAAAGATTATCAACGTGACCGTGATAGCAACCTTCGAATTTTAAAATTTTATTTCTGCCCGTAGCAGCTCTGGCTACACGCAGGGCACTCATAACAGCTTCTGTTCCCGAAGAAACGAAGCGAAGTTTTTGCATAAATGGCAAAGTTTGAGTGATCCACTCAGCAAGCTCCAAAGAATAAACTTCAGCAGCTCCGAATGTCCAAGCTGTATCAACCATTCTATGAACTTCTTCTTTCACTTCAGCATCAAGGTGACCTAAAATTAAAGGGCCAAAGCTTTGGCAGAAATCGATATAAGTTTTATTTTCTACAGATGTTAAGTAAGCACCTTCTGCTTTTGTGAAAAAAACAGGGCCACGATCAAGACCTTTGAAAGATCTAACTGGAGAATGAACTCCACCAGGGGCAACATTAAGGGCGCGTTTAAAACATTCTTCAGAAGTTAAAGGGTGCATTCTTGTCTCCAATTTTCTTGGTCTAAATAGATAGTCAACTTTTCTGCGGAGTAAGTTGAATTTGCAATTAAATCTTTTTTTACAATCTCATAGGTATTGCCAGGTCCACTTGAATGGTAAGCTTTTCTGATCTCTGGCTTTAAAGCGACAGCCGCTAAATATTGAGAACCGCTGTTCCAGAAAAAAGCGTCTTTGTTTTCAAGATCCTGAATATCAAGTTCAGTTTTTAATTCGTAAGTAGGTACTAACTGCATATTGTCTTGGCCAGAAACGTAACCTTCTTGATGAGAAAGTTTCGCCCATTGAATTTTTTCACCAGCTAAAATATCAATGCGCGCAGATTCTGATTCGCCTAAAGATTCAGAAGATCCGTGCACCCAAATACCTTTTTGAGCCAGGCTTTTCCAAGTTTTTAAACCCGCAGTCCAAATGACTTTTAAGGGCTGGATGTCAGAATTCCAAGCTTCGCTTTTAGCGATAAATAAACCATTGGCATTTTTTGGGATATCAGCACTTAGTGGAGTTCTGACAGACGAAGCTTCAGAAGCCCACATTTTATCAGGAGAAAATTTAACAGACTGTGAGCGAGTGATGGAATTTGTATTTAGCACACTTCCACCATCAGTCAGGCCCCTTAAGAAGGTCACAGCACCATAGGGACGGTCTAAAACGGCAATGCCAATTTTTTGGTGGCAACCACCACCAAAGCTCGCCAGAATATCACGTTCTTTTTGTGCACAAACAAAAGTGCTCTCGTCATGAATTGATTTTAAAATTTCTTTAAGATCAGTTCTTGTATTCAAAATCTCTATTGCTAAGGCCCCTTGGGCCGCTGCATTTGGATTTACACTTAAAGGTAGAACTGTGAACTCTAACTCCTGCATGTAACTTTTTAGAGTGATTTGATTTTCTAAAAACTCCGATTGAGATGCAGTCAATAAACGATCTAGAGCGGCCTTAGCCACAATCAAACCATCTGTTTCATTGCTATCTAAAAGTTTTTTTACACGCGTAAGAATATTTCCACGCACGCTTTCAAATTTTACATTTTGAAGATTGAAAGGAAGATGATCTTTAAAAAATTGAGTCAGATTGTATTCTCTACGCGGAGAGGACGAAAATATATTTAACTGACCGGATTCTTTGATACGAGCAAAGTGTGCTTTTTTAATAATAAGCAAATCACGTTGATCTGCACGAGGCATTGTCGCCGCGATATGGGTGTCAGGTTTTCCTTCAGTAGGAAGGTCTTTCCAAGAGTGAACGACCATGTCGGTTTCTTCTCTTAAAAGTTCACCGTAAAAGTCTTCAGTGAAAACACCTTTTTCAGGAATTTTCCATAAAGGATCTGTAAGATTGATGTCCCCTAAAGATTCTCTGAACTTGTAGATGATCTCAATTTGAGGATTTTTTTCTTTGAGTGCTTCGCCAACCATGTAAGCTTGAAGGCGAGCTAGGTCACTTTTACGTGCCGAGATTTTTAAGCGCATATATCGTCCCAACCAAGTGGGCGAAGCTCTGTCCTATTCTTAAAGGCAAGGGCTTTATCAAGTAAAACCTTTTTCACTGCCTCGAGTTTAAGATTGGTATCCTTTTTCGTTTCTTCGATCTCTGCAAAGAATTTATGAAGACCCATATATTCTGCGTGAGGGAATTG
>JBHIVS010000054.1:0-12431 GCA_041987885.1 Pseudobdellovibrionaceae bacterium
AACACGAATACCACGGACTGTTCATTGGCGGCCAATGCGAATAACTTAGTTTGTAAATGTCAGGCGAATCCTTACGATGCGGCTTGCGGTTACAATACTCATGCTGCTGGTGGAACAACAACTCAGGCTAGTCAAATTTCTAGAAAAACAGATTCTACAGTGGATATTGGTGGTGTGGACTTTAGAGATCCACAAATTAATCCTGTGACTGGAAAAGGTGGTGCGGCGGCAGGAGCTGTTGGTAAGCAAGGTGGCGGAGTAAACTTAAATGTGGGTGGTGGCTCCGGTGGTTCTGGTGGTGGAGAAGGTTCTGGTGGCGGCGGCTCTGGTATTTCTGCAAATATTTTAAGTGGTTTTAGAGGTGGCGGTGCAGTTGGCGGAATGTTTGGTCGTGGCTCCGGAGGTTCTGGTGGTCAAGGTGGTTATAATTCGGCCAGAGGATCTGTCGGAAAAAATGGACAACCAGATTTAAGACAGTTTTTACCAGGAGGATCTATGTATAAGCGTCGTGGAGTGAGTGGTGCTTATGCGGGTCCTGATGGAATAACAGGGCCTCATGGAAGTATTTGGCAAAAAGTAAATACTCGATACAAAGTGTTGCAGTCGAGCTTACTTCCTTAGCTTTAATAAAGCTCAGGGATTTCAGTGAGGAAGAATTTTTGAACAGGGGTTAAAATATGGAGTTAATAAATAATAGAAATTATTTAAAGTCTCTATTTCAATCTTTATGGATATGCCTCGTCATTGTTTTTTCTTATCTTCCTGTTCATGCTGATATTAGTACAACTGTAACTTCGTATTCTTGTCCTAGCGGATATTCTCCTCTGCCTTCAGTTTTAGGTGCAGATAATAAATCCTGTATATCGAATCAGGCAATATCTCAGTGTGCGAGTAAAAATGCTACGAATTCACATGCTTATTATAATTGTGTACTGACGTCTTATAATCAGGGTAGTGGGGCAGCCGCACAAGTTGTGGGAGTTGAGCAAGATTGTCCTAACTGTGCCAAAGAAGATTCAATCGAAAATTTAATTAACCAGTCAAATGGTAACACGGGATCAAGTTCTGCTTCTAATAGTGGTTCTTGTGCAGCAGGGACGGTTTATAATTCATCTTTAGGCGGATGTGTGAATGAAGATGAAGAAGTGCAACAGTGTTTGAATTATGCCAGTGCTAATGGAAATTCTGGAGCCGCTTCTGTGAATAGATATAAACAGTGTATGGGAGACTCTTCTGATGGTTCAAATTCGGGATCTCAAGGGTCATCGGCAGGTTGTGATGTTGCTTATCAACAGTTAGCCAATGCTTGTGCGGATAAGGCACAAGTTGCAACGAATCGTTGTGATGAAAATTCAGATTCAGGGATTTCATCTTGGGCAAAAAAAATTGAGTCTGGAACTGCTCTTGCTCAAGGAGCAAGTAATCAAGTAGGTATAAACTCAGCATGTTCACAAATTAGCACTGCTCTTGCGGGAGCAAATGCAGCTATTGCAAGCTTTAAGGGGCTTTGTGAATATAATATTTCAAGTTGTCAGTCGTCATGTCAAAAGGCGATGGAAGATGCTTCTGCTAAAGGATGCATGGATACTGCCTCTGTGCAAAGTAGTCTTAATAGTTGTCAGGCTTTAAAATCAAAAGCTGCAAGTATTGCTAGTTCTTTACAGGCATCTATGCAAAATGCACAAATGGCCAAAGCTTGTGCTCAATCGTCGGCGGGAACGATGGAGGCGTTGTGTAGAGCAAATCCAACAATGCCAGGTTGTACAAATACGAATACGACGGACTGTTCATTGGCGGCCAACGCTAATAATTTGGTTTGTAAATGTCAGGCAAATCCTTTTGATGCTGCCTGCGGATACAACACAAACTCTGTAAGTGGAACAACGACTCAAGCCAGTCAAATTTCAAGAAAAAGTGATTCTGGAGTTGAGTTAGGTGGATTGGATTTTAATGACCCTCAAATCAATCCTGTGACTGGAAAAGGTGGCGCGACGGCAGGAGCTGTTGGTAAACAGGGCGGCGGAGTAAACTTAAATGTGGGTGGCGGCTCCGGTGGTTCTGGCGGTGGCGAAGGCACTGGTGGAAGTGGCTCAGGAATGTCTGCTAATGTTTTAAGTGGCTTTAGAGGCGGCGGTGCAGTTGGTGGCATGTTCGGCCGTGGTGGTTCCGCTGGTAATGGTGGAAGAGGCGGGTATGGTGTTGGATCTGGTAAGGTTGGACATAATGGGCAACCTGACTTGCGCCAATTTTTACCAGGTGGTTCTATGTATAAACGTAGAGGAGTCAGTGGTTCTTTTGCAGGGCCAGATGGAATCACGGGACCGCATGGAAGTATTTGGAAAAAAGTAAATACTCGATATAAAAATTTACAAGGGACTTTATTGCCTTAGTTAATAATTTAAATTTTGAAATAAAAAACCCGCAAAAAGAGCTCTCTTAGTAAAGAGTGCACATGCTAGATTGCGGGTTTTTTTATTGTTTAAGGTTTTAAATTAAACCGTGTAGGCTTTCGATAGCTTGGTTACGATGAGATTTATCTAGAAAAACACTTACACTCATCGCACTGACGATAACTTTACTATAAGGAATTGTCATTTTATCCAAAGTTTCTGCTACTGTTTGAATAATTTCCGGACTTGTAGACCCAGTGCAAGTTAAAGTGACAGAGCTAAGATTTTCTATTTCTTTAATAAGCTGCGAAGAATTATTGGCTTCTTTTTGAATTGCAGAAATAATTTCTGAGGGTGCTGTAAGGTATATAGTGACCGTTTCAGAAAAACTTTCGCAACATAAAATTTGTGGTGCCCCTATTTGATGGGTATCCAGAAAAGATTTTAGATTTTGTAAAGCTTGTGTTGTTGAAGAGTTTTTTAAATTCATCTTGAGAACATTTTCGTGTGAATTTAAAGAAAGTGCTTTGCAGGATTCGAACATATTTAAATCCTTTTTTACGGTTGTACCTTGTAAATTTTTATTAGCAGCGGGTCCAATATATAAAGTAACATTTCTAATTTTTGCCAGTTCAACGGATCTATAATGTAGGACTTTTGCGCCCCAGAAAGTCATTTCCATCATCTGATCGTAATTTAATTGATGGATGGGCTTTGCGCTTTCGACAATATTTGGATCTGCGGTAAAAACAGCGGGAACATCTTTTAGAATTTCACAGCGTTCTGCATTAAAAGCAGCTGCCATTGCTACGGCAGAAGTATCAGATCCTCCACGGCCTAGAGTTGTAATTTCTTTGGAAATCGGAGAAACACCTTGAAATCCTGCTAGAATAACCACTTTATTATTTTTTAAAGCTTCTTCTACGCGGACAGGTTTTACATCTTTAATAAAAGCATTTACGTGGGAATCGTCTGTAAAAATTCCGGCTTGGCTTCCTGTAAAGCTGATGGCTGGGCATCCGAGATCATTAAGAGCCATTGATACTAAAGACATACTAATTCTTTCACCAACAGTTAAAAGCATATCGAGTTCGCGCCGCTGAGGGTGTTGAGAAACTTGATTGGCTAGATCGATAAGTGAATTTGTAGTTTTACCCATGGCACTGACGACTACGATGAGGGAGTTGTCTTGGGCTTGCTCTGCGATTCTAGCCGATACTGTTTTGATTTTATCAGGATCAGCTAGAGTGGCTCCGCCATATTTTTGAACGATCAGGGACTTCATTCAAGTGCAACCTTCGTGGAGTTTTGATTCAAGAGACCTGCAACAATTTTGCCGGCACCCTTAGGAACTCGAATGGTATGTTGAGTTACCTGACGAGGAATGTAACCTAAAAATAGTTCAGCATTCAAATCTTTTAATGATTTTTTTGTGACGCCAATTTTGTCTGCTAATTTTTCTAAATCTGTTCCCCCAGGAGCTTGGACTAAATCATAATCAAGAGGCGAAACTTGTTCGAGATTTCTGAACCCATAGAGATTTGGTGCCTTGGCGATAAGCATAGCGGCTAATATTTTAGGGACGTAATCTTGTGTTTCTTGTGGAAGGGCATTGAGTTTAATCAAACTCCAATAATCCTTAGTTCCATGCCGAGCAATACGGCGACGAAGTCCATTTTCCCCCATGTTGTAACTAGCCGCAACTAGATACCATGATCCAAACTCTGAGTGTAAATCTTTAAGATATTTAATAGCAGCTTGTGTGGATTTTTCTAAATCGCGTCTTTCATCCAACCACCAGTTTTTTTTAAGTCCATAACGGGCTCCAGTGCTGGAAATAAACTGCCAAGGTCCAACGGCTTCGGCATGGCTAACCGCATGAGGAATGAAACCACTTTCAATCATTACCATATAAGCAAGATCCGAAGGTAATCCCGCTAAGCGTAATTCTTTCTGAATCATTGGCATATAGATATAGCTACGTTGTAGCCAATTCTTAAACCATTTATTTTTTTGAAAGTAGGCAACCCACTGACTGACTTTTTTATTGTAAGTTACAGGCAGATCAAAAATTAAATTATCGGATTGAATGCTGGAAGACTTGGCTGTGTTTTGTTTGATCTTTTCTTTGAGATTTAAAGCTCTCTGTAAAGAAGAATCTCTTTGGTCTTTTTCTGCAAGAGCTTGCTTTAGAGAACGGCTTTTTACTGCGCCTGAATTCCCATGTGCTGAATGATCATGGGGGATAAGTTCTTGGTATGAATTGATAGAAGGCTTTAGGCCATTATCTCTTTTTTGTAAGCCAGCCAATTTTTCGGCAACAGGGCTTGCCCAAAGAATTTGAGGCACTAATAAATTTAAAAAAATGAATCCAAACCTAAGCTTCATTAGATCATTATGAAGGCGAATCTTTGACGGTGTCGACAAAGTTCTGACAAATTCTTGGAGGCATCGACAAAGGTCACACCTTCGGTGAAATCGAAAAAAACTAGAGACCAGAACTTTTCAAATAGACCTTTGGTCAGATTGGAAGAGATTTCCTAGACTAAAGACGGACCTGTCAAAAGATGGCACACAGCTTGCTGAATAACAACTTGAAGGAGTGTTTGATGAGCACAAAAGGTATCTATTCAGCTCTTAGTGGAGCCATGGCCCAAAGTACAAAGCTTGATACGATTGCCAATAATTTGGCGAACGTAAACACTCCAGCTTTCAAAAGAGATCAGCAGTTATTCCAAGAATATTTAACGGCAAATGAAAAAGCGCCAGTGAATACAACTATCCCCCGTGATGTTGCTGCAATTGAAAGTTTCTACAATATGAATGGTGGAGATATCAGTCATGTGGATCTCAAGGGAACTTTTACGGATTTTTCTCAAGGTGGGTTGAAGCATACGGGTAATAGTCTAGATGTTGCTATTGATGGTGCTGGTTTTTTTGAAATCGCAACGCCTCAAGGTGTCCGTTTTACTAGAGCGGGCAATTTTACCTTAGATGGGAATGGTCAGTTAGTGACTAAAGAGGGATTCCCGGTCCTTCGTCAAGATGGCGGAGGAGGAGAGGACCCAGCAAATAGAGTTATTCGATTTACTGGTCAAGGTAATCTTTCTATTGCTGATAATGGTGATGTGTATGAAGGGACTCAAGTTCTTGGGAAGCTATCTTTGATTCAAGTTAATAATAGAGATGCTTTGCAAAAAATCGGTAGCTCTATGTACGGATTTAAACAAAATATGAATGCCGAAGTGAGCAATATTGAAAATCCAAGTTTAAAACAGGGTTTTTTAGAAACTTCGAACGTCAATATCATCCAAGAGATGACAGATATGATTGCTACTCAACGTGTTTTTGAGAGCACGCAAAAAGCTATCGGAGCATATGATCAGATGGCTGATAAAATGATTAATGTGATTGGAAATACGAAGTAATAAAAGTTCTTGATGTTTAGGATGAACATCAATTTACGAAAGGATTCGTGAATGTTAAAAAGTTTGAATACAGCAGCTACGGGAATGGCGGCACAACAAACCAATATGGATGTTATTGCCAATAATATTGCCAATGTTTCCACGGCTGGTTTCAAGAGATCTCGTGCGGAATTTGAAGATCTCATGTATCAAACGCAAAAAGAACCAGGAAGTGCTTCTGGTTTAAATGCTTACTCTCCGAATGGAGTTCAAGTAGGTTTGGGTGTTAAAACGGCCAGCGTACAAAAAGATTTTGATAATGGCCAAGCTCAAGTTACAAAAAATCCTCTAGATATTCAGATTGAAGGGAACGGTTTTTTTCAAGTTCTAACTCCTGATGGAGAAACTGCCTATACTCGTGATGGAGCTTTTAAGAAAGATCCAAATGGCAGAATGATTGATAAAAATGGAAATTCTTTACAACCAGAAATTACAATTCCTCCGAATGTATCGGGTTTAGAAATCGCTCCTACAGGTGAAGTCAGAGTGATCGTCGGGTTGAATGATGAACCTCAACAAATTGGTCAAATCGATGTTGTGAATTTTGTAAATCCAGCAGGTTTGCGTGCCGCCGGTAAAAATTTATTTCAACAAACTCCTGCTAGTGGTCAACCCATTACAGCACGTCCTGGATTAAACGGGACGGGATATTTAGCTCAAGGCCAGCTGGAATCTAGCAACGTAAATATTGTTGATGAAATGGTGAATATGATTACAGCGCAACGAGCGATGGAGACAAATTCCAAGGTCATGCAGGCTTCAGATCAAATGCTACAATCAATTAATAATTTGAGATAAGAATGAAAATAATTAGTGTCTTGTTTGCACTTATACCGGTTATTTCTTGGGCTCGCCCTGAGGTAATAATTAATTCACAAGTAGAGGTCTCTCAAAAAAGAGCTCTTTATTTAGGTGATATTGCTGACATTCGTGATGGCAATCTTGAGTTAGTGAACGCCCTGGAAAAGGTAAAAATTCGTGAAGATGCTCGAGAATTGTTAATATCTCAAGTATTGAATTCGAAAGAAATTTTAACGGTATTTCGTAAATCTTTGAGTGAAGATATGACGATTTCGAAATTTAAACCGTCACTAAAGGTTCCTTCCGAAGTTAAAGTTCAATTTGCAACGACTCCTATTTCTAAGGAGGAAGTTGAGCGTAAAGTTTTAAATAGGCTCTATGTTCAATGCGCAGGTTGCGAATTCAAGGTTTCTGTGCAAAGCACTCCGGTTCCTCAAAGCGAGCAGTGGTCTATTAATTATGACTATAATGAACTAAAAGGTGGCGTTTTATTGCCTTTGACGGATGATGACAATCGTTCGGTGAAGTATATTTCTGTAAATATTCGCATCTCTAAATTAACCCCTGTGACAAAAAGATTTGTCAAAATAGGGGAACGTGTTTCCAGTGAAGACTTTGAATATAAGTTCTCTGATATCACATTTGCCAAAGACTCATCTTTGAATATCGAGGACACCACAGACTTAGTTGCGGCAAAAAATATTACAGCCGGAGCGACTGTGTGGGCTGGGGACTTTAAAAAACAAGCAGCGGCTCAAAGAGGACAAATCGTTAAAGCGATACTCGGCGATGAAAATTTTGAAATTACGACAGATATGATTGCAGAAGAAAGTGGCTATGTAGGGGATACAATTCGCTTAAAATCCCTAGAGACCAAAAAACTTTTTTCGGGTGTTGTTACGGCTAAGGGTGTGGTGAGAATACAATGAGATATTTTTTGAGTTTATTAACTTTAATAATGCTGTCCGTGGGGCTTATCGGATGTGCAAGTTTTGATAAATTGATGGCGTCTTTGGATGGGGAGACAAATGTTCCACCTCTGAAAGATATTTATAAAGCGCCGAGATATTCCGAGAATGAAAATTTAGCAGTTCCTACAGATCGTAATTATCGTCGTATGACAAAAACGCGGATGGAAGAAGAAGCTCAGCTTCAAGCAAATGCTGGCTCTATGTGGGTGATGGAAGGGCAAGGATCTTATCTATTTGCGCAAAATAAAATGCGCAAAGAAGGTGATGTTTTGAATGTTGCTTTAGATCCATCAGCAAAAGGACAAATTGACACAAAAGTTTCCGTTATAAAAAAGCTTTTGAAGCAATTAGATGAACAAAAAAGTTTAGAATTAAAAAGTGCTCAGAAAAAAACAAATGGCGATGCTGATCGTGCTCCGGCTTCTGAAGACAAAGCAGCAGTGGAAAAAACAGAAACGGACGAACCAGTTGAGATCGCAAAAGTTCCAAGTAAAATTATTGAAAAGCTTGCTGATGGGAACTATCGCATTAAAGGTCAGCAGCCTTTTATGATTGGGAAGCGTGATTATAAAGTTATTATCACGGGGATGATTCGCCCTGAAGATTTTAATGATGAAGGTATTAGCTCTGAAAAACTAATCGATCCGCAATACGACGTAGTCAGCCTTAGAAAGGTGAAATCTAATGAATAAGCTTTTTAAGTTCTGCTTGGTATTAGGTATTACATGTGTAAGTTTTATTGATTTGGCAGCAGCGGCCAGATTAAAAGACATCGCCAATATTCGTGGTGTGCGAGAAAATCAATTGATTGGTTACGGTATCGTCGTCGGTCTTAAGGGGACGGGTGATGGTAAAAATGAATTCATGAGTAAATCGATGGTCAGAATGCTTGGTAAACTGGGCATGAAATTAGACAACGTGGATTTTTCTAGTAAAAACGTAGCAGCTGTTATTGTAACAGCAACTATGCCAGCTTTTGGTAAAGCCGGTAACCCGATTGATATTACTGTGAATGCATTTGGTGAAGCCAGTTCTTTACAAGGCGGAACACTTTTGCAAACTCCTTTGCGTGCTGCTAATGATGAAGTTTTTGCTGTAGCCCAAGGAAGTATTTTAATTGGAAGCGATGGTAAAGAGTCTCATTTAACTGCGGGACGAATTCCTAATGGCGCTTTGATCGAACGAGATATGACAGCGGATTTTTCTTCCAGAAAAATGTACCGCCTGACTTTAATCAATCCTGATTTTACAACGGCAGCTCGAGCCGTACTGACCATAAATAAAGAACTCGGTGGTCACTATGCTTCTGCTAAAGATAGCGGGACTGTAGATATTGTGACTCCTTTTGCTTATGAAAATCGCGGTGTGGAGCTTTTAGCGACGATTGAAGCTATTGAAATTAACCCAGATACAAAAGCGCGTGTCGTAGTTAATGAGAAGACAGGTACAATTGTTGTAGGAGAAAAAGTCAAAATTTCTAAAGTCGCTATTTCTCATGGATCTATTTCTGTGCAAGTTGGCGAAGGTAAAAAAACGACTTCAGAAAAAATTGCGGTCCTAGATTCCGGAGTTAGCGTCGGTGATCTAGTGAAATCTTTAAATAAACTTGGAGTTACTCCTAAAGACCTGATTACGATTCTTCAATCGATTAAGTCCGCAGGGGCATTGCATGGAGAACTGGACGTCCTATGATGAAATTTCAGTTTCGCAATGATGTGTCATTTACTAAGATAGAATTTATAGTTTCAGACACATGGACGTGTTTGGAACGCGGGGAGGGTGAGAAAGAGATCGCGAACCATGGATGGTCAAGAGTTCAAAGTTTCTCGCAGGAAACAGAAGCACAAGGTCAGCTAGGATCACGGAGTGATCAAATTGAGCCGAAGCTACACTCTAAGAATCAATTGCAGGATGCATATGATTCTCCGACTCAACTCCCCATTTTTTTTCTCACACAAGAGTCTCAATATTCAAATGAAACTTCAGTGTTAGGTCGATTCTATGAACTGAGTGATGCTTCTGTGACGAATCATTCGGAAAATAGAAAAGTTCGATTTGATCTCGACGAGGTTTTTCTATGAGTGAGATTGGCCGAGGAAGTTTCAAAGGACTTTCTAATCAGGCTATGAACAGACCAGAGCCTAAGCCAGCAGACGTAAAGCTGCGCGAAGTTTCTGATATGTATGAAAAACATTTTCTAAGAGAAATGTTAAAATCAATGAGATCCACTGTGCAAGAAAGTGGATTTATAAAATCTAATCAAGCAGAGAAAATTTTTAAAGAACAGCTTGATGATCAGTATGTTGAAAAATGGGGCGAACGTGGCGGTATCGGTTTGTCTGATATGATCTACGATCAGCTTTTGAATAAGTTCGGAGAGCAAATGGGTATTCGTCCGCGTGTGATGAAACCTATGGGGCCCATTAGAATTGATGAAAAAAGTAATTATCAAGCAAAATCGTTTCAGCATCCTGGAAAAAAAGAAGCTGTTTCTTATAGATATGATGTGCCGATGCAAGAGGGAATAGCGAATTTTAATCAGGGAACGGCAAGTAGAGAAGTTAAAGCGCCATGGGATGGTATTTTTCTAGGAACGAAAAAATTAGCAGATGATCAAACCCTGCTAGAGATAGAGCACGACAATGGTCTTAAAAGCCAAATGGTTTTTAACGGGGGCATGTCTAAAAATTTGACAGGCCAAAAAGTCCAAGCTGGCGAGACTCTTGGGTTTTTAAGCAATGAGGCCAAGAGCCTTTACTGGACCATAGAACCGGCACAAAAAACTGTCCCAGAATGATTTGGTAGTTATTGTGCCATTGTGATACACTGATAAGAGTAAAGTTTGCAGTTTTTGCATTCTTTGAAAGAGGAGTTCTCCATGAAGATCACACATAATAAAGTCGGTCAAAATTTGAATCTTACTGATTCTTCAAGATCAGACAAAGCTGATGGGATCAAAAACCAAGATGTAGCATCAACAGCACAAAAAGAAGTTGCTGCGGGTACAAGCTTGGGTGAATCAACTCGTGTTGAATTATCTCCGAAAGCTCAAGAAGCTAAACGAATCAAAGAAATCGCAACTGCAGCTCCAGATGTTGATGAAGCAAAAGTCGCTAAATTTAGACAGCTCATCGACGAAGGAAAATACAAAGTAGATGCTAAGGCCATTGCAGAGAGAATGGTTGACGAACATCTTAAGTTTTAGTTTCAAGCTTTAAGAATGAAGTTTGAACCGGTTGACTCTTAACCTCGCTTATAGCGACATCAAGGATGATGAATGGACGCAACTATCGACAGAGCGTTTCACAAGTTAGAAGCAAATCTTGAGGAACTCACAAAAATTTATCGTTCACTTTTAGATATCGTTCGCAAAGAAAAAGAAAATCTTTTGAAAGCAGATCTTAAAGCCCTTGAAGAAGGGAATGTTTTGAAAGAAGAAATTCTTTTTAAATTGAGAGCTCAAGATTCCTTACGTGCTCGTTACGCAATGGAATTAGCAACTCTTGTGGGTGCAGATACTGAGGCTCCAAGATTACTTGAGTTGGCGCAAAAGATGGCTGGTACTCCAGCAGCAGATCGTCTAAGAACTCAACATGCAGCTTTGGATATTTTAATTAAAAGAATCACCGACATTAATAAAGAAAATGAAGAGTATGCTAGTTCTGCGTTAGCGACAGTTAACGGAGCTCTTGGTAATATTAAGGATTCGCTATCAGGGAAAAAAACCTATGGTGGCAAAGGGCAAGTGAAACAAGGCCCACAAGTTTCAGGTAATTTTGTAAGCAAGGAAGCTTAGTTATATTACCATAACTCGCCCGAACAGGAGACAGGATGTCTAAGATTTCGGCAATGATGGACACTGGTAAACGCAGTTTGATGAACTCTCAAACCGCATTGCAAACTGTCGGTCATAATATTGCGAATAAGTCTACTGAAGGCTTTTCTCGTCAGCGAGTTGAGTTGCTAAGTAATGTTCCAATCGGAGAAGGAAATTTACAAATCGGTATGGGTGCCCGTGCCGGTGTCGTTACGCGCGTAAATAATCCATGGCTTGAAAAACAGATTCAACGCGAAGGCATGAGTATGGGGTTCCAAGACTCTCGCTCAGATGCTTTACAGAGAGTTGAACAAGTTTATAACGAGCAAACTAATAAAGGTCTTAATCAATACATGACAGAGTTTTTTAACTCTTTCAGAGAGCTATCAAACAGTCCGGAAAGTTTGGCATCTCGTACATTAGTTCGCGAAGCTGCTGATTCTATGACTAAAGATTTTGCCAGAGTTACTGGACAGTTAACGGCTGTTCAAGAAGATCTTGATGGTCAAATTATAACTACGGTCGAAGAAATTAATCAGATCACAAAAGAAATTGCCTCATTGAATGAAAAAGTTCAAATGGTTGAGGTTCAAGGAACTCCTGCTAATGACGAACGTGATCGTCGTGATTTGTTGTTAAAAAAATTAGGTGAAAAAATTGATATTTCCTGGGCAGAGGGCAAAGACGGTCTTGTGACTGTTACTGCGGGTAGAACAGCGATCCTTGTTTCAGGTGTGGGGTCTTCGGATCTTCAAACTTCGTCAGCAAATGATCGCAATCGTGCGGAAATCTATTTTATGGGAGCTGGAAAAACTCCTGCAAAAATTACTGAGCAAATTACCGGTGGTCGTATTGGTGGTGTGTTAGATGTTCGTGATAAGGTTATTGAAGATTTAAAGAGCAATGCCGACCAACTGGCTTATACTATTGCGACAGAGGTTAATAAGGCCCATATCGAGGGTTTTGATAGATCGGGTCGTCCAGG
>JBHIVS010000055.1:0-12384 GCA_041987885.1 Pseudobdellovibrionaceae bacterium
AGGTCATGGATCTGCGGTAGGTAGCATTGTCATCTATTAACAGAATACTGTGCTTCACTTCGGATTACCCCCGCGAGGATATAGTACAATTTCAGTGCCGAGGATTCTGGGCAATTTAATAGTCTGTTGTTTAATACATACGATCTGGCGACTAAAATGACGGCATTTGAAGGCTTAAGACATGTATAAAGTACATGGTCACTTTGCCACTAACTTGAGCACAGGAAGTAAGATCTTAATATGTCGATGGAATTTTGAATTTAAAGGGTGGTGGACTTCCGCCACCCCTCTATATTTTGTGTCTGAGCTTTGTTGACCAAAGTGCTTCTGAAAGAAAAAAAGGGCTTCATTTCTTAGAAGCCCCAGTGTTCGGTTAAAGGACAGAATGAAGTGTCATTATTCGGATGATTTTGATGGGAAAAGTTTGAGAATATCGACGTTTGAAGTTTTAAGGCTCATGCTCTCGTACTGATCGGCAATATAAATTAGAGCCGCTTCGCCGTATCGCCGCTTAGAGTTTTTTCGAGTTTGCTTTGAGCATACGTGACAAAGTTGAGTAATTCCTGGTGCTTCTCGGCGAGACGATCAGGCGCTATTCCTAGATATCCATTGCGGGCTTCAGTGAGGAGCTTGGCATGATGTATCGGCACCTGCGGAATGAGCCATTCTGCGGCCTTGTCCTTCGAAGTAATGGTCCCGGTCAAGGCCGTAAACCAAATGCGAGCGATCGCCAAGGCGATGGTTCGCTCATCCCCCCGGAGCTCGTTTACTGACTGCCATTGCTGGAGGGTACTTAGCAAAGCCTTTTTGAGGTCCGCCTCCGGAACCTCGTCGAAGATTTCCATCGCAGATGGGCCGTGAAGAGCGATGCTGGACTTTCTAATCTTGGTGATCAGGATCGCCAGGTCCGGATCAGCTTTTGGAGATTCGAATGAGCCAGATTCGATGTCCTTACGGAGCCATTCTCCGAGTTGAAGCTCCCGTTTTGGTGGGTAAACCCAAGGTTTAAGAGTTCGAGCATCGACGACCGTGACTTCAATAGGTCGAATGCCATGTGCAGCAGGATATGAAGAAACTGACAGCATTTCAGTCATGAGCTGCTTGCGATTAGATTCTGACAGCGAGTTATTGACGACAACGAATAGGTCGATATCGCTCTCAGGTTTCAGGCCTCCATCAAGAGCAGATCCATATAGATAAGTAGCTATCAGGTGTCGTCCGAGATGCTTCCGAATAATTGAAGCAGCTTCATCGACTTGTTTTTGGATGGATGCGGGGATCTCGGAAGTCATAGTGTCTCGCAGAAGGGGATGCAAATAAAATTCCTAACTACATATCCCAGCTCTAGATCGGCGGTCAATAAGGAAATGAATAAATGACAGGTGTTGGCCAGCGGCACTGAGCCTTCCATTACGCGGTTTTAACGAACGACCAGAAGGTCAGCCTACCTGATCGCACCGCGCGGGTTTTCGTGCAACTAAGTCGTGATTCCGGACCAAACCTCCACTCCTTCCATCGGTAAAGTGATCCTAAACGGCCATGGCTGTTGCAGATACGGCTTCCGCCGATGTCTGTACCCAACGCCCAAATCTATCACTACCAGCGCCACGAACCCGAAAAAACAACGCTCTACAAGCTGATTCAGGCCAACTGGCTGACATTCCAGAGCCAGGTTGAACAGGACTTGGGACATCCGCTACCAGATTTCGTGATCAAAGAGTTCGAAGAGTATTTACGCTGCGGGATACTGGCCCACGGATTTCTGCGCGCCCAGTGCACCAGTTGCCACCATGAGATGCTGGTGGCATTTAGCTGCAAAAAACGCGGATTCTGTCCAAGCTGCGGAGCTCGGCGGATGTCAGAGACCGCAGCACATTTAGTGGATCATGTTCTGCCGCACAAAAACATCCGGCAATGGGTGCTAACATTTCCAGTGCCGATCAGGCTATGCTTAGCGGTCCGTCCAAAAGTCATGGCAAGGGCTCTAGATATCGCACACCTGGTGATCGGCCAATACTACCGCAAAAAAGCAGGGCTCGCCGCAAACAACTCCAAATCAGGTGCTGTAACCCTGATTCAACGATTCGGCGGTAGCCTGAACTTGAACATCCATTTCCACCAACTGTTTGTCGATGGCTGTTATGAACTGAACGAGCAAAAACAACCCATAGACTTCTGGGTTGCAAGTCCGCCAACAATCAAAGAGATCGAAGAAGTTCTAACAAAAATCATCAGTAAACTAACCAAATATATGGAGCGACAAAAAATCATAATCCGCGACACCGAAGACGGATTCCAAATCCCGATTCCTGATGAAGATACTTTATCCAAACTCCAAGCCACATCAGTGACCTACAGATTTGCCACTGGCAAAAGTAAAGGCAAAAAAGCAATCGTGCTGAAGTCTATCACCGATAATGACCACAAGGCTACAAAGGGTCTTGTCGCAAAAAACTCGGGATTTTCACTGCACGCAGGAGTTGCCACCAAAGCTAATGAGCGGGATCGTCTAGAAAAAGTTTGTAGGTATATTGCAAGGCCTGCTGTAGCTGAAGAACGGCTTTCTACCAACGATCAAGGTGATGTAATCTACAAGTTCAAAAAACCATGGGATGATGGAACTACAGCACTAAAACTAACACCGATGGAGTTGATGGAACGGCTTGTGGCGCTGGTTCCACGGCCTAGGGTTCATCTAACACGATACCACGGCGTACTTGGACCCCATTATAAACACAGAAAACAAATAGTTCCAAAACCACCGCAACTAAAACTAGTACAAGATCAAGAAATCATCGAGTCAAAGCAGCTGGAACTGGAAAAGAAAAACATCCCCTGGGCAAGACTGCTTGCAAGGGTCTTCAACATTGACGTGGAAACCTGCGCCAAGTGCGGAGGCCAAATGAAAATCATTGCTGCCATCGAGGACCCCAAAGTGATTCGAAAGATTCTTGATCATATGGGGCTACCCACAAAACCACCGAGGCTCACGCCCGCCAGAGGGCCGCCATTGCGAGATAGTCATTTCACGGATGACTTTTTCCAACAGCATTTCGAAGACTTTCAACAATTCAACGACTAAGAAAGTTTGTCGTAATAGATCAGCTCGTTCAGAATCTGGAAAATCTGACCAGATAAATCTATTCCGCAGCAAAAACCTTAGATCTCTGCAAAATTCGTTGCCAAAGACCCTTCCTAATCCGACAATTTTAACAAGAACAACCGAAAACCTAGATGTTAGGTTGATGCAATTCGGGCTTTAAACCGCCTATCCGCTCACCTGAGCAAAGTTGCCTTGTGCCAGGATCTTATGACCTTCAAATGCGGTATATGTTGTTGCGTTTGTCATAGGATAATATTACCCGGGTTTAATTGCGCCGTCAATATCACCCGGGTAATATTATTTACTTGAAATAAGCTGCTGAAAGGACTCACAATTATGGTCCCAGGAGGTTCTGATGCGAAAATTATTACTCAGTATTTGTGGTCTTTTTGTGGTGGCCTGCACTCAATCCCCTAAAGCATCTCCGGTTGCAGCTCCAGAAAAGAATTACTTCGCAGAAACCAAGGGCTGTTTTTTGCTTTATAATATGCAAACTAAAGTTATGGAAAAAACCATCGGCGGCGAAAACTGTAAAGAAGAGCTTCCTGCATGTTCTACTTTCAAGGTGCCTTTGGCTGTGATGGCTTTTGATAGCCATGCTTTAAAAGATGAGAATCAAATACTCAAATGGGATGGTACAAATTACGTTCGCCCAGTTTTGAATAAAGATCACAACGCCAAAACTTGGATGCAAGATTCTGTCGTTTGGTTTTCTCAACGAATCACAGTCAAAATGGGAAAAAATAAATTTCAAAAGTATCTCAATGACTTTAACTATGGAAACAAAGATCTTTCTGCCGGAATCACCGAAGCTTGGCTTGTATCGCCAAGCTCAAAAGGCCCGGCCCTGAAGATATCCGCTTATCAGCAAGTCGACTTCATGGAAAAGCTCTGGAGCAATAACTTACCGGCTTCAAAAAGATCTCTTGAGCTGGCGCAAAAAATTACCTTTCTTGAAAAATCTCCTCAAGGGTTTGAGCTGAGTGGCAAAACAGGTTCAAACTTTTACGATAAAGCTCACAAAATAAATTTCGGCTGGTTTGTGGCTCATCTTCAAAAGAACGAACAGAAATACATTGCCGTTACACAACTCAGTGATCTTAAGCCGACAGACATCCCGGGATATGGCGGAGCAAGAGCCAAGGATCTGACAAAAGAAATCCTGACTGATCTTAATCTTTGGTGATCTCTAAAGAAAGGTCTTTCAGGTATTGCTTCATCACTGCAACACGGTGAGCACCCTCAGCCCGGCCTGCGGCAGTTTGCAGCGTCTCTGCTGTTTTAAAAAGCTTTACGAAAAAGTGATCTATCGTGAACTGCTGATCATTCGGCTGCCGGGCTTCGCAAAAGGGATCTTCTTCAGAATAAAAAGCCCTTTTCATCAAACCCGCCGTCGCAAAACAGCGCGCAAGACCGATTGCTCCAAGGCCGTCTAAACGATCAGCATCTTGAACGATCTTGGCCTCTAATGTCTTAGCTTCTATGTTGGCACTAAAGCTATGGGCCGCAATGGCATGGGCAATATCTTCTAAATAATTCTCTGGATAATGAATTTCACGCAAAAACTGTACGGCCGCCTCAGCAGAAAGCCGAGAGGACTGGCTTCTTCTTGGATCATTTTTGGGAACAATAACCAAATCGTGCAACCACGATGCTGGCACCACGACTTCTTCTTTGCCATTCTCTTCACGACAAAGCTTCTTGGCCATTTTAACCACACGCTGAAAATGCAAAAGATCATGGGCCGGATCATCAGGGGTCGCGACTGTTGAAATTTTTTTAAGAAAAATTTTTTCGATATCCAAAGTCATCACTGATCCTCACGCTGACTGCACTCTCTTAAGTTTGGATATCTTTAGTTCACAACCGAAACACTACGAATCACAGAGGCTGGGTTCTTAACGCCAGAATATCCAGTAACCATATTCGCATCGACTTGTATGTCGATACTTCCGTTCATTGTGCATCCCGATACTTCAACTTTCCAAGTTGTCGCATTCACATTGACTAAATTCACGGCAGCACAGCTGGCTCCAGATTCAACGACAGTAATACCTGCAGGTGCAGATCCACTTGATCCTGATGCCGCAACCAGATCATGAGAAGCCGTGTGAGATAAAGTAATTGTCAGCTCTGCAGACTCACTTGAATCAATCGAAGTCAGTCCGTTGCTATAAACCGTATCATCCAAAGAAATACTGGCTGCTGCAGTATCCACGGTATAGCTGACCGGCGTCGGGTTATCAGCAACCTGACCATGGTTTCCAGCAGCATCAAAAACTTTATCTAAATTAAGAGCCACAGAAACCGTTGAGGCATCAGCACAAGCCCCCCCACTTAGTGTCGCTACAGCAATAGAGTGCCCCGCGCCATCATCTGACATAGAAACCGCAACAGCCGGCGCCGTGGTGCAACCTGTGATGGTGAAAACTTGAGTGGTATTGGTTGCACTGATGGGGGCAATAATTTTATTGAACGTTGCGGTGACTGTGTTGTCCGCAGAAGTTGAGCCCACGATCGCATTGGTGACAACCAAACTTGCCATCGGAAGAAGCGTATCAATATCATAGCTGAGCGTTGAAGGGTTATCCGCAATATCTCCGGCATTGCCGGCCATATCAGTCACCTTATCCAGGTGAAAATCCACATCCACAGTTTCACCATCTAAACATGCACCTGCAGACAAAGTCGCCGTCGCTACAGAGTGGCCTGAACCATTTGTGCTCATAACAATGCTGGCTACAGGATTTGTTCCCGAGCAGCCCACCACAGTGAACTCAGAGTTCGCATTGCTTGCGCTAAGGCCTTGTATTTTCTTATTAAACAATGCAACTACGGTATTTGCTCCAGATTCTGTTGTGACTGGCTTTGATACTGAGAAAATAGCAACAACAGGTTTGGTATTATCAATCTGAACAACTTGCGTTGTTGAGGCTGCGTTCAGCTCGCCTTTTTCATTTTCAATGACCTCGGCGTTGATATTCACAGTGATTGTGCCGGTTCCGGAACAACCTGAAACATTTAATGTTGCCCCCGATGTTGATACACCCGACAAAGCAACAGACGAACAAGAGGCGCCAGACTCTATCACAGTCAAACCCGCTGGCGGCGTTCCAGAACTTAGTCGAATGTTTGATAAAAGAACTTGATTCGAATTCAAGATCTCCTGCAATTCCTTTAGAAAAATCGGCTTGTGCATTGAGGCAGATAAATAAACTGAAAATAAAAAAAATCTTCATAGTGCAATAATCTTAACAATTGAAAAGATCGGTGTTCAACAAGGGAATCCTTTCTTGGGGCGACTGCTCCTCCAGAAAGAGCTTTTAAAGTTGATATAATCGTTATAATCCCAAGAAACCAAACTTTGAATAAATAGACCGCATTTTAAGCTTAAAGCGGTCTTGATCGGAAATGTTCGCTTAAACTTCATAGATAGCTACTATCAAGAACCTGTTAAACCTTGAACCCCTGAAAGCTCGTTGCCGATGACCGCGAGCCGCCGTAAAGGATTTGGTTCTGAAGTGCCCGATGGTCAAGATCGGGCAGTGCATAAAGGCCTATATATATTATCTAAGGGCTAGTGCTGATCGTATTTGTGCTATTACGCAACGATTAAGGTGTGCTTATTCTTAGTCTTCGTCGTCATAACCAGCGTTATCATCAAAGCTGTCATGTTCGTATTTCGGTCTTGCCGCGATAAGTTTCTGTCGAGCATCGTATTCTTCATCAGTACCAAAAGCAGCTGGTGCACTGAGCCCTTAAGAATCCGTGGGCCAAAATTCCGCAGCGTAAATACTCTTCAAAGCTAGAATTTTCAAACCATCTACGAACGCAGCGGGTCAGCAGGCACCCTAAAAAAGTTCACGGAAAACCTGCGCAAAATAATCACCTCAGACACGTTGCCAGAATACAACTTGAGCGAAACAACTGGCAGACAAGGCCCGATGCTTGTCATGCGCCACCGTGACTATGTGGAAGCAATCAAGGAAGCAGACGAGTGATTGCCTGTAGTTTCCTTTTGGTGCCAGTCAGTGCCAGCCCCCAATGTACGGAGCAGCACACTGGAACTGGGCCAGCGCCATAACGCCAGCGAAAATAAGTGTTTTCATTAGTGACATCCTTTTCCTTCTTCCTTGTTTTTAGAACTAGCGTACTTGCGCATGATGTTCTCACAGTCCTTGAGATCCTGCTCAGTCAGCTCGAACGTTGATTTCAATTTGATTCTCGCTTCAAGCTCTTCGAAGAGTTCAAAATCAATGAACGGTGTTACGGTGCCCGATTGATACTCGCGTTCTTTTTCGTTGTAGAGACCATCGAATGTGCGATCACGGAACCAGCCTTGGCGGTTGTGCGTTTCAAGTTTCTGTTGAGTCGCTTGTCCAGGGTGACGCTCTAGGAACTCAAAGAACATTCCGCTTGCTTTCATTCCAGGGAAGTACCATTCACCGCTGAACACTTGGATAAGATCTTCGGCAGCATCGTGCAAAATCGGAGTGACGAAATTCACACCGAGCGAAAGTGCGTGTTCGTGGAATTTCAAAAGATCAGGTGTGCGAAGTGCGATGTGCTGCCAGTGAGCGGCCGCTTGATGACCGTCGAGCATCTCACGAACGTGCGAAGGTTGATTCATCGGCTCTGAAGGCTGAACGACCGCAACGATTGTGTTCATCAATTCACGTGGAGTCTCATCGGCTTTTCCAAGCATCAAAGCATAGGTCATCGACTTTTCGCCTTGGCCTTTTTCCCACTCTTTGCGTTTATCGTAGAGAATGTCGGCGGCTTGCACTCCGAACACGATTCGGAATACGGTGTAAGCGACGTTATAAAGACGCGGCTGAAGAAGAAGCGTCATGTGATCGACTTGAAAATTTAAGTATGATTGTTTCATAGGAAGTTCCTTTCAAAAAACCTGGAAATTTAAACACATAACGCTGCGCTCACTCTAGTGAGAACGCGCAGCGTGGCGGGCCTAAATGAGCCAGTATTGGCGTCTATCTTTTTTCTGCCTCTAAAGTTGCAATGACTGAGGGACGAGCCGCGATCCTTGCTTTGTAGGCAGCAAGATTCGGCCATTTCGAGAGGTCAATTTTAACGAAAGGTGCCCAAGTCAGAATCGTAAAAAGGTAGGCGTCGGCTACTGTAAACTGACTTCCGAGAAGATAGTCTTTAGAGCCAAGTTGTTCAGAAACATACGTGTAGGCATCATTGACCTTTTTAAAGGCCGCTTCAACGGCTGCCTCACCAAGTTCTTTGTGGAACAGTGGGTTGTGGCCTTTGTGAAGTTCCGTCGCAATGAAGTTGAGCCATTCTAAAGCGCGGTATCTCTCAAGACTTCCTTGTGGCGGTAGCAGATTCGTTTCTGGTTTTAGATCGGCCAGATATTGAACGACGACAGCACCCTCAGTGAGCCTTTCGCCGTTATCTAATTCAAGAACTGGAACATAGCCCTTGGGGTTGATCTGATAAAAATCTCCGCCATCAGGAAGTTTGTGAGTTTTGATGTTTACTTTAATTGCTTCAAAATTAAGTCCCGCTTCTCGCATGATGATGTGAGGAGAGAGGGAGCAAGTGCCAGGTCCAAAATAGAGTTTCATAAATTACATCCTTTTTTTAAAATTGTTTTGTTAACTAAAAGAGCCAGCGCAATTCCGCAAAGCCTGACGACATATCTTTCATGCGCCCAAAAAGACTTGCCGTGGGTCCGTAGTACTTCTCATAGCCAATCGTGCCCCTAAAGGCGTCCGAAAACGCATAGGAGATCTTTGGTCGAACGAAGCCATAAGATTCGCTATAAAACCAATTCACCACGACAAGCTCCGTATCAAGCGTCTCGTTCATCATCTTGTAGTTCAGACGAAGACTTGCGCCCCCCAAGGACTCTTTGAGCTGATTGTTATAGATCGCCACATTCTGCGCGAGAGCTTGCTCCCCAGCAGTTGCAAAGGAACTCGGATCTCTGAAATCAACGATGTAGCGATGAAGGTACTGAACGTTCACGTTGAAGTTGCCGTCAAAGGTTCGCTCAACTCCAAGCACCCCGAAGATGTTTGAGTTCTTAATTCCAGGATTCGTGCCGTCAGAGTCTTTGGTTTTCGTGTAAGCAATTTCTCCGCGAAGACCATAGCTTCCGATGGCCGTTGCCATATCAGCGCCGTAGACATCAATCGGATTAAATTCAAACTGCAACGCTTGCGAGTTTGCTGTCGCTGACAAAACACTAATGTCAGGTCCACGGTCTACCGCGTGTGCGTAGGAGAGTGACCAATCAACGCCGCCCGAGTGATCGAGCTTAAAGCCGTATTGGTCAGCTTTTTTCTCAGGAACCCCGTAGTCAATCGTTGTTCCTTGCGGAAGCTGACCGATTGGATACGTGGGCTTACGCCACTCCGGTTGCCAAAGAGCAATCAGGCGATAGCTGCCGATGTTGTAGGCCACTTGGGTTGTGAAAATCCCGAGCCTTTGATCTTCGTCATCTGTCACAAGCAAATTGTAATTGCGAGTGGAAAAAACGTCAGTTGGGTTCACCTTATCGGCGCGCCCCCAAACTGTGATGAACCTTCCGGCCTTCAAATCGAAGTTGCCAAGAGATCTCTCTAAGTAGGCTTCACGAAGATCGCCATCGGTATCATTATTTCTAGTAAGATCTTGTCCCTGGATTCGGTAGTCGAAAACAGACTTGATCCCGAAAAATTCCTCGGGCTTCATGTTCAGCCAAAGGCCACTGACTAAGTAGCCATCTTGATCGAGGCCCGATTTGTCGTGCTCAAAGCCCGACACACGGAGGGAGCCCGTAAGCCCCAACGTGTCTTTAAGTGATTTTGATTCCTCTTGAGCCTGCGCAGTCATTGCGACAAAGCTCAAAGCCAAAACTGCTTTACTGCTTTTCAAGAGAGCGCGTTGTAAAGACCGCATCTGAGACTCCTGTGTTTACTTTGAAGTTCTTAAACTCGATGACGGTCTTGTGACCTGACTCAACGTTCGTGGCCTCCATTTGCATCGGGGTCCATTTGTTGTTTTTCTCATCAAGTTTTTTTACGTCTTTTGCAGAATACTTTTTGATTAGAGTTCCGCCGGCATCATAGCTTTCGCCAGAAATTGCAACGGCTGATTCTTTCTCAACGCAGTTCGTGCGCTTTGAGACTCCGTAAGTCTCAGCAACAGCCGGAGTCTTCGGAGTGGACTCAATCAACCAGCAAGCTTTGCCGTCTACCTTGTCTTCTTTCACAAGCTTATGGTTCCACTCTTCGACTTTGTAGCCGATGATGTCGCCGTAAGAAAAATCAGTTCCCGCGAACGCATCCTTCTTGTTACTTGCAACCAGGCGTCTTACTTTTTTCAGAGCTGGCAAATAGATCCAGATGTCGTCCTCTTTATCCGAGTGCTCAACAAGAAGGTTCTTTGTCCCTTTCACGTCTGAAGGGCTAAGGAACGTAATCAGGCGCTGATTGTCAGTTGTGCCAGAAATAAGTTTCGTTACACCTGTCGATTCACGAACGCGTTCTTTCCCGTCCTTGTTGATGAGCCTCATGGTCGAGTCCGCGGTCGAATCCGCGAACTTTGACGTTGTGAAGTTTCGTTTCATGATCTCTTCTGCTGAAGGCGTCTGCGCCATTGAAACGTCTGCTGCGAAGATAAGGGCTGCTGCCATTGTTGCTATTTTAAGTGATTCCATTGTTATTCTCCTTTAGGTTGAAAGATAAATTTTGGTCTAAATGTCAGGATCAAAGCTGGGAACACGGTCAATGCCGCAAACGAGCTTACGAGCATCGCAAGCGCAATGAGGATTCCCATCCAAACGTGCATCATGAAACCGAACGAGAACATCAGAACCCCGAAGCCGCCCGCAACAGCCGTGCTCACGAAGATCGCGGCTTTTCCGGCTGATCTAAATGATTTTGCAATCGCTGCGTTTTCATCTTTCGAGTTTCTAAGCTCTTCGCGCATTCGGTAGCTCATGTAGATGCCGTAGTCCGCGCCAATGCCGACCGCCATCGCACTCACAAGGGCTGTTGAGATCATCAGAGGAATGCCGAAGATCCCCATGATGCCGAAGTTAACAAACACCGCAGCCACAAGTGGGACCAGGATCAAGACACCTGCCACTGGTGATCTAAAGACGATGGATGAAATCAAGAACACTGCAAACATGATTTGAAGGATGTTGAGGATTTTCTCTCTCACCATGATTTCATTGAGCGCAATGCCGCTTGCAGTTCCGCCGCCGATTGAAACTTTCACTGATTCAGGCAAAACGGTTTTTGCGTAAGCGACGGTTTTCTTCGCTAGAACTTCAACGTCTTTTGAATCCTCGCGCTTCATAAAGACTGAGATCAGGGATTTTTGATAGTCGTTATCGACGAAGTTATCAAAGTCACCTGGCTCGCCCGATGAAGAGTAAAGGAACAAGTACTGCGCCACGAGTTCTTTCGTGTCTGGAAGCTTGTACTGAGTCGGATCATCAGAGTGCATTGACTTATTCATCTGCTTGATGAAATCGACCATCGAAACAGTTTTTCCTACAAGTTCATCTTTCTTTAAGAACTCTTGGATCTTTTCAATGCCCGAAAGTACTGCTGGATCTTTGATTCCGTCCGGCTCGTTTGCATCGATCACGAACTGAAGCATATTTGTCCCAGCCATGCGCGAGTTGAGCTTATCGTCGTCGATGCTGAACTTAACGCTTGAAGAGAAATTCTGCTTCCCGGCGTTGTTGATCTTAAGGAAGTAACCTCCAGTTGAAAGACCGACGATCAGGATCGCTGCAACGGTGTAGATCGCTTTTCTTTTGTGAGACACAAGATAGAAAAGTTTATTGATGAGAGTATCCCAGAACGTGTGAGACTTCTCGTGGTCAAGTTCTTTGCCTTTTGGCGGCGGAAGAACAGAGCGAAGTGCCGGAATAAAAGTAAGCTCTAAGATCAACGCCGCGAACACGCCGGCGGCTGATAAAAGACCGAACGTGCGGATCGCTTTGATGTCAAAGATGACGAGCGACAAGAATCCAAGGGCCGCTACGATACAAGCTGCCACCATGACGTTACCAACGCGAGTGAGAGTGATTTTGACGGCCTCATCGTTCATCGCTTTAGGAGACATCTTCGGGTTGTTAGCTTTTAATTTTGCGAACTCCTCGTAATAACGCTTCAAGATTTGGACTGCGTGACCTGCCGCGATCGCTAGAATCAGAATCGGAGTTGTGGAGTTAAAGACATCCATCGGTTGACTTGAGATAGCAAGCACCCCAAGCGCCCAGATCACTGCAAGGACTGCCGTCACGAGTG
>JBHIVS010000056.1:0-11983 GCA_041987885.1 Pseudobdellovibrionaceae bacterium
AACCTGAGTATACCGATCTTGAAATTCACAGTCCTTTATAAAAGATCTTGTTCCAAACAAACCCGAAGATGATTTTAACAATACGTCATCACAAGCTCGCACAGCTAAGGGCCCTGTCACACTCAAAAAAAGTAAGGATGCCAAAATCTTTTTCATACAACCTACTTTTCACAACCGTAAATAGAATCAAGAGCTTGGTGAATAGCCCCCGCATTTTTATAAATAGACAAGGCATTTTGATTTCGTGCTTCATCACTATCTAAGTCATAATTCATTTTAATTAACTTAATCATCTTCATAGACTCAACCGTTGCGACATATTCCTTTTGAGTCATTTTCATTTCAGGATAAACACGCTTTACATCCGCCATTTCAACAGAGCTAAACTCTGGTAAATTTACATCAGTACCGATATAAACAAATGCAGCTTGCGAAGAACCTTGTGCACAGATTGAATCAAGATCTGATCTCCAAGAGTATTCAGCCATCGTGATATTTTCAGCCTTCAGTGCAGCTTGAACTAAAGCACGAAACTTTTCATTGCCTGGCTGTAGAATCATTTGCAATGTTAACTCTGAGATCCTCATTGATTCAGGAATTCCATTTGAAGGATCAATAGAAAGATAGCCACCTTTATAAATAGCTTGAACGGTGTCAGAATTTAAATTTACTCCACGAATTAAATTCAGATAGTTTGCTTCAGGCTTTACTCTAAACTCTATTAACATTTTGCCATAGGTGTCTGAAATAGAGGGATCAATCGCGAGGTATAGCCCCTCACCAGCAAATAGTCCCTTAGATCCCGAAGCTGGTTTCCAAAACTTTGAAGTTGCAAATAGCACTCGATCTAAAACAATAGCCCTGCGCCCCTCTGGGCTCATGAGTTGAGCTTGAACAGAAGGGTCTTCTTCTTTGTAAATATCGAAATAATGATAAAGACGTTTTTCCTGACCGAAGGATTTTTTAGCAGCTCTAAGATCACGGGAAAGCAATGCCTCTGCACTGGTGGCCATGGCCGAAGAAGCCATAGAAATACCCAATAACACCAAACTGACCCATTTGCCGACTTTAACCATAGAGTCCTCCGAATCTTAAAACTCGAAGTATGACAATGCTATTCGCGGACCATCTCTATTCGAACCTATTGGGTTTGAGGGATCTTAAAAATACCTAAACGTATAGGATGTAAACAAACCGGTGACGGAATTTGTAAATAGGCTTTCTAATGCAAGAGAACCTCTAGTCCCAAAGAACTCCGCAAAAAGCCTTTTTACATTCCTACAAGGGGCTGAATTTTTAAATTTTCAAAGGCAGAACAATACCCTCAAAAAACACCCCGTCTTCGTTAACTGCCAAAACGAGAGGACTCACTTTGACTCCTGCTTTGATAGCTTCTCTTAAAAGTCGGCCATATTCTGGATCTATCTCGTCGGCGGGAGCAAAGGACGTGCAATCATTTCTTTGAATTGTAAAAACAATCTCTGCGGTATTACCTTTTTCAATTAACGACATCAGTTCTCGTAAATGTTTTTGACCTCTCTCTGTAACAGCATCTGGGAATTTAGCAATATCTCCATCAGCCAAAGTGGTGTTTTTTACTTCGACGAAATGCTTCGGGCCATCTTCAGAATTATATAAACAAAAATCTAAACGAGTTTCTTTTGAAATTTTGTATTCAGGCTTTACCTCAGAATAATCTGTCCAATGTTTTAGAGACTCAGCAAAGATTCTGTTTTCTTTAACCGCATTAAAAAGAGTTTCCTTCATAACCGTATTAGGTGTTGATGTGTTCACGCCCACCCAAGCCCCTGAGGGAGCCTGAATCATTTCCAAAGTAAACTTAAGCTTTCTTTCTGGATTATCCGACTCAGAAACTCGACACGGTTGCCCCGCAATATTAACACCTTTTAAACTCCCCGTATTAGGAACATGGGCCACAACGGTTTCGCCATTTAGATCCACATCTGCAAAAAATCGTTTATAGCGTTTCAAAAACTGACCTTGCTTTAATGCTTTTGAAAATTTCATAATGTTTTGGTCTCCGTCCTAAAAAGTGCTTACAAACTTGTACTTAGCTTATACAAACCTAACCTGTCGATTTATTTATGTTTTTTTGAAGCACAGAGGCATCTTTAAGAAAAGACTCTGGCTTCCCCTAAATTGATAAAATACTGAATGAAAACACTCGTATTTACACTGGGCGTTAATGGGTGCAATTACTCTAGGACCTGACTACAAAGAGGGGCTAACTCTGTGATCAAAATGAAAGGACCTCACACATGGCAACTGATGTAAAATTACCTGAACTTGGTGAAGGTGTTACTGAAGGCGAATTGGTTAACTGGTTAATCAAACCAGGTGATTCTGTAAAAGCGGATCAACCTATCGCAGAAGTCCTAACTGACAAAGCAACTGTCGAAGTTCCATCTCCAACAGCTGGAACAGTTAAAGATCTTAAATTTAAATCGGGCGATGTTATTAAAGTCGGCTCTATCATGATTACTCTTGATGGCGCAGCAGCAGCTAAACCTGCAGCGACAGCAGCTCCCGCTCCTGCGGCTTCAACTCCTGCTCCAGCAGCCCCTGCGGCGCAAGCTGGCGGCAAAGCACTTGATGTAAAATTACCTGAACTTGGTGAAGGCGTTACTGAAGGTGAATTAGTAAACTGGTTGGTAAAACCAGGTGACTCTGTAAAAGCAGATCAACCAATTGCTGAGGTTCTTACAGACAAAGCAACTGTTGAAGTCCCAACACCTTCTGCTGGTATTGTTAAAGACTTAAAATTCAAAGCTGGTGACGTTGTAAAAGTAGGTTCAGTAATGATCGTACTTGAAGGTGCTGGTGGCTCTGTTTCTGCGGCAGCTCCTGCTCAAGCTTCGACTCCTGCGACAACTTCTGTTCCGGCGGCTGCGGCTGCAAAAGCAGCTCCTGTTGCGACAGCTTCTACGGGAATTTTCCCTCCAGTTGCTGATTCAAAAGTTCTAGCAACTCCGGCGACTCGTCGTTTAGCTCGTGAAATGGGTATTGATATCAATACTCTTAATGGATCAGGTTTAGCGGGAAGAGTGACTCGTGAAGATGTTACTTCTGCAACTGGTTCAGCTTCGGCCCAAACCGGCTCTACAGCAGCTCCTACTTTTGCAAAAACGGCTTATCAAGGTCCAGCAGGTGCTATTGAAGAAAGAGTTGCGATTAAAGGTATTCGTAAGAAAATTGCTGAGAACATGCAACGTTCTAAACATATCATTCCTCACTTCACTATCATGGATGAGGCTAAGGTTGATTCTTTAGTTTCTATGCGTGAAAGCTTGAAAGCTCATGCGGAAGCTCATGGTACAAAGATCACTTATTTGCCAATCATCATGAAGGCAATGATCGCTACTATGAAAGAATTCCCTATGTTCAATGCATCTATTGACGATGCTGCTGGGGAAATCGTTTACAAAAAATACTTCAATATCGGCTTTGCAGCTGACACTCCAAACGGTCTAGTTGTTCCGGTAATTAAAGATGCTGACAAGAAAACTATTCTTGAAATTTCTAAAGAAATTTTAGATCTAGCAAAACGTGCACGTGATGGAAAATTAAAGCCTGAAGAAATGAAGGGCTCAACAATCACTATCACAAACATCGGTACTATCGGTGGAACTTATGCAACTCCTGTAATTAATCATCCGGAAGTTGCTATCCTTGGTATGTACAAAATCGACGATAAAGTTGTTGTAGCAAAAGATGGCTTCAAAGCCATCAAAGTTCAAAACTTTACAATGACTGCGGACCATAGACTTATCGATGGTGCAGTTGCTGCTAGATTCTTAGCTGCATTCATTGGTCGTATTGAAAATCCAGCTAAACTTCTTGTGGAGCTTGTATAATGCAAAATTTTGACGTCGTTGTAATTGGAGCAGGCCCTGGTGGCTACGTAGCCGCAATCAGATCTGCTCAACTTGGATTTAAAACTGCAATTGTAGAACGTGAATTTTTAGGTGGTGTTTGCTTAAATGTAGGATGTATTCCTTCAAAAGCAATGATCACTGCGACTCATTTACTTCACAAAGCTCAACATAACTTTGCGGAAATGGGTTTAAATATTAAAGGTGGTATCGACGTAGACATGAAAAAACTAGTGGCTTGGAAACAATCCGTTAGCGATAAAATGTCTGGTGGTATTAACCAACTTCTTAAAGGAAATGGCGTTACTATCCTAAAGGGTGAAGCTAACTTTAAGACAGCTACTGAAATTACGGTTAAATCATCAACAGGTACTGAAAACGTAACTGGAAAATATTTTGTTGTAGCAACAGGTTCTCGTCCTATTGAAATCCCTGGATTTAAATTCGATGAAAAAGACATCTGTTCTTCAACAGGTGCTTTGGCCTTTGATGCTATTCCAAAACGCGTAGCTGTTATTGGTGGTGGCTATATCGGTCTAGAGATTTCTTCTTATCTTCGTAAGTTAGGAACTGACGTTACAGTTATTGAAGCTAACTCTGCATTGCTTGCAGGTGTTGTTGATCCAGACTGTGCTCAAGTTGTTTCTCGTAAAGTTGCTAAGTCAGGTATTAATGTTCTTTTCGGCGCAAAAGCGAAAGGCCAAAAGAAAGTTAAAGACGGTTACGAAGTTACTGTAGAAATCAATGGTAAAGACGAAGTTGTAAAATGCGACAAGATCCTTGTGACCGTTGGCCGTCGTCCAAACGGAGACCAAGCAAATCTTAAAGCTGCTGGTATTATTGTTGATGAGCGTGGCTTTATCAAAGTAGATGCTCAACGTAGAACTAATGTTAAAAATATCTTTGCGATTGGCGATATCGCGGGTCAACCAATGTTGGCTCATAAAGCTTCTCACGAAGGTGTTTTAGTTGCTGAAGTTATCGGCGGCCAAAACCGTGTTTATGACGCAAAAACGGTTCCTGCTGTTGTCTTTACTGATCCAGAAATCGCAGCAGCCGGCATGACTGAAGCTGAAGCAAAAGCTAAAGGCTTTAACGATCTATTGATCAGCAAATTCCCATTTGCTGCCAATGGCCGCGCAACAAGCATGATGGAAACAGATGGCTTTGTTAAAATGATTGCGGATGCTAAGACGCATGTTCTATTAGGAGTTCATATTGTAGGTCCAGAAGCCTCTAATTTGATCTCTGAGGCTGTTTTAGCGATCGAAATGGGTGCACGCTTGGAAGACCTTGCTTTGTCTATCCATCCACACCCTACTTTAGGGGAAACTATGATGGAAGCGGCTGAGGCTACTTTAGGCCATGCCATCCATATGATTCAAAAGCCTTTAAAGAAGTAAAATCATAAAATAAATTCACACTGTTAAAAGCCATCCTAAATTAGGGTGGCTTTTCTTTTTTGAGTGAACTATGAACATTCACAAAGCCGTCAAAGAAGACTAGCTCTATAAAGTACTTCAATTATATTGAGGTCTCTAGGTGGCCGTTTCCGTAATAATTTATTATTTACCTATCGGGGGATAAATGAAGGCGTTGTTATTAGCTCTTATGCTTATCACTGGAGTAGCTTCTACTAGCTACGCTCTAGATTTCAATCAAGACTCAACACTTGTTGAGGGTAAAAAAGTTATTCATCCACCTATCTATCCAGGACCACCACCTCCAGGACACCCACCAGGGCATGGACCATATCCTCCAAACCCACCTCCGGTATATCCTCCAGTTTACCCACCGGTTCCAAATCCAGGGTTACAAGCGGAATATATCATGTGTGCTTCAGCGAACTTTTCTTACTTCCAATGTATTTTTAACCCATGGGGTGTTGTGAACGTAAGACTTATTCAAGTGAACTCTCCTTATGCATGTCACTTGAATCAAACGTTTGGTGTATTGCCAGACAGAGTGTGGGTAAGCAACGGTTGCGCAGGAACTTTTGAAATTCTAAGACAAGTTTACTAATAAAAAAAAAGACCGGGAAACCGGTCTTTTTTTTTATCTAGATATATCGCTTAATTATTCATAGTTAGCTCATGAATTAAAATGAACTAACTATGAATTCAAAATTATTTCACTAGCTCATCATTAAGAATTAAACCTTTGGCATTTAAGATTTTGCCGTTACAGATTTCATTCTGAGCAGACTTAGAATAGTACTCTCCGTCAAATACGAATTTTTTACTTTTCTCAAACATCATCCAATAACAAGTAATATCATCATTCATCACAACATCCATCATAGATGTTTCTTTTGCTCCTACTGGATAATACAAAAGATATTCATTCTTGCTGCTATTCGTGTAATAAGCTCCCATTGGCTGTCCCATAGCTTCAACAACTTGCTTTGGGCTTTTACCCTTCATTTTAGCTGCCATTTGAGGAAACTCTTCACCTTGGGCATAGCCTCTGTATTTCATATTTGCACAACCCATAGTAAATACGCTCGTCAAAATAATACCAACAAACAATGATTTCATAAAAATCCCTTTCTATATGTGAAATCTGTTAAACAAATTACCTAGAGTAATTAAAAAATTGTATATCTTTATTTAAACTTAGCCGTTCGGCTTAATTGAGATCTTGAAACAGATTGCCCTTGTTAGAGAAAACGAATGCGGTCTTTATTTGATACAAATATGTCCTTGCGAGGATCTGTTTTTATTAATCCTATAAAAATCAAAAACTAGATTAAACTCCTTAAAAAATAAAAGGCAGTGTTTCCACTGCCTTTAAGCTCAATTAAAATTTAATTTTAGCTAATAATAAAAAATTATTTTTTCTTACCGAATAAAACATAATCCAAAGAATATTTTCCCGCCCCATAAAGAACAAAGAAAATAGAAAGTGCTAAGTACAAAAATGCCATTTCTTTTGTTTGGAATGGATCTGCTGCATGTACTACAAAAGCTGCAATAGCCATAGTAAATGCCATGGCAACGGCCGCAGGACGAGTCAACAAGCCAGCAGCCAAGAACAAACCACCTGCAAATTCAGCAAAAGCTGCACACCAAGCAAAAACTTCTGGAGCTGGGAAGCCCATAGCCTGAACGCCTTGTACAAGCATTTCTGGTGGTGGAAGTTTTCCCAAACCGTGCGAAAATGCCATAGTCAAACCAACGAATACACGTAAAAGCGTAATCGCAGTATCGTCACAGCAAGACTTAGAATTACGGTGAGACATCAACTTACAAATAAAATTTTTCATATGAAACCCCTCGATGTTAGTAATTTAAATTCTGACACAGAGACAAATCTTTGTCGCCCAGAGTTTTCACATAGAATTTAAATTTTATCAGGGGAACTTGCGATCATAATCATCGCTTCGCCTTTAACAACAACATCGCCGTTTGCTTTTACTGCATTCGTCTCAACAGTTGCTAATCCACGCCCCTTGCGAATATTCATGATTTTTAGCTGGATTTGAATTTCTTCGTCGATAAAGACTGGATTCACAAATTTCATATTTTGCGAAAGGTAGACTCCACCTTGGCCAATCCCATCAACAAGAGCTCTGGAGATTAAAGCTCCCACAATCATCCCGTGTGCAATACGGCGCCCAAATCGTGTTTGCTTTGCATAGTTATCATCTAGATGAATAGGATTGAAATCTCCGGATAGTTCAGCAAATTGACGAACCATTTGATCTGTGACCACTACAGAAATCGAAGTAGTGAACCCAACGTCGATATCTTCTGAATGTGTTACTGTCATAAATCTCTCCTTAACTAATCAAATAGATGGAATACTCTAGAAGTTTTCAACCATCATATTGATTGAGAAAAGAGTCAAGTGTTGCTATTGGGACTCAGTCGGTTGACGCATACCAAAGATTGACACGGATAATCGAGCCCAATCTCAATACTCAAAATGTTTCAAACCAAATGAATTTCTCTCCCTGAAACAAAAAACGCAGGAAGTAACCCCTGCGTTTTTTATAGTTTTAATTCTTAAGCCCTAGAGAAGAACTATAGGATATTTGCCGCTAGCTCTGCCAACTCAGATCTTTCACCCTTAGTTAGAGTTACGTGGGCTGCAATTGCCTGCCCTTTGAATCTCTCAACTGCATACGTCAGACCACTGTTCGCAGAGTCAACATACGGGTTATCGATTTGATAAACGTCCCCTGTCAAAACAACCTTAGTTCCGCGACCAGCACGTGTTACAATAGTTTTGATTTCATGAGGAGTTAAGTTTTGAGCCTCATCCACAATTAAGTATTGTTTTGGAATACTGCGACCACGGATATACGTTAGAGGCTCAATATTTAAAACACCTTGATTGATCAATTCTTGAGCTCTACCAGCTGCTTTTTTATCAGCACCCATTAAGTACTCAACATTATCAAAGATAGGCTGCATCCAAGGGTTCAATTTCTGTTCGATATCTCCTGGAAGATAACCGATGTCTCTTCCCATTGGGAAAATTGGACGAGACACTAGTAACCTTTGAAACTGAGCTTGATCCAATGTTTTATGAAGACCTGCTGCAATAGCCATCAATGTTTTACCTGTCCCGGCTTTTCCAACCAAAGATACAAACATGATTTCATCATTCAGCAAACAATCTAAGGCAAAAGCTTGCTCTACGTTACGAGCATGAATGCCCCAAATAGAATCCGCTGCCTGCATTAAAGGAACGACTGCTTTTTCTGCAAGACTGTAACGACCGATTGCAGAGTGATTAGGATTCGTAGTGTCCTTCATAATGACATATTGATTGCCATACAGTTTCGCATCAGGAACAAAACGTTTTTCTCTATAAAAAGCATCGATTTGAGCAGGAGTGATCATAATCTCCTGATAGCCTTCGTACAAATCATCACGATCGATATCATTAGCATCGTAATCATTTGCCGTAACGCCATAGACGTCCGCTTTAATACGCAAATTAATGTCTTTAGTGATCAACTCCACTTTGTATCGTGGATGCTGTTTTTGAAGAGCCAAAGCCGTATTTAAAATACGATTGTCTGCTTTATTATGATCTAGTTCTGAAGGCATACCCGCCAACATTAGATCCGTATTGATATAAACCATGGTTTCAGAATTATCGATCTGAACACCACTTGCTAAAGCACCTTTAGATCTTAAAACGTCGATGAATCTGCTAAATTGACGAGCGTTTCGACCGTTTTCACCTTGGTCTCTTTTAAATTTATCGACTTCTTCGATAACAGAGATAGGAATATGAACGTCCGCCTCACCAAATCTAAGAATAGCTTGCGAGTCGAAAAGAATTACGTTCGTATCAACGACGATTTTTCTGCGCTTAGCTTTACTCAATGGACACCCTCCGTAGTTTAGTCCTTAAGTGGTCTGCAAAAACCTATTTGCAGATACCCCACAATTAGATTGCAACAAACCACAAGACTAAAGTCTACGAAAAGGTTCAAAAATTAATTAAGAAATATTGGAGACTAGGATGTCACCGCTATCACGCTTTAAAGATGCGCTGACATTTTCGATAAATTTAACAAAATGATAGAGTGCAACATCATTTACTGTGCCTTTTACAAAACCAGCACCATGACGAATGACTCCGTCTTCCTCGATCAAACGAGAATTTGAAACAGTCACCGTGAACGGAAAATAAGTCGAATGATTTAAATACACACGCATTGCAATTTCTTCTTCTTGAGCAAAATGACCTTCTGCCACCTCAATATCAAAAGAAACACCGCTGTCGGAGATATCATAAAGAGCAACCTTCATAAGGCCTCTTTCTGGTAAAACCACAAAAGCACCTACGAACTCAGTAAGAATAGTTCTTTTAACGTCACGACGTTCTTTACTTAACACCTCTTGGCGAGCTTCCGTCATGTCTAAAATTTCAGCTTTAAAATCATTTTTAATAATTTCTGAAGAGTTACGCGCTGTTAATCGCGTCGTCAAATCAAGCACTTTCCCCATGAATCCCCCTGATACATATCCTATCGGCTGAACAGTGTTTCAACTTTAGCCAACTTGCACTAAAGTCCAGTTTCGTCTTAGAATGAGACAATGTCGGTATTTAGATCAGTCCTATTTAGTTTTTTAATTCATCTAGCCATCTTAATTGGTCTGATTTGGGTAGTACCGAGCCTTATAAAATCGACAGAGCCAGAAATTATCGAGCTGGAATGGACGCCTGAAAGAGAAATTTACGAGGCCATCAAGCCTCGTGAAAAAAAGATCGTTCGCCAAGTAGAACTTCCAGAGCAAAGCAAACTAAAAGATGACGAAACTTTAGCTCGTTTTTTATCTGAAAAAACACAAAGAGTACAACAAGAGTCTCAAGCTGCTCAAACAGGGTTAACAAAAAATCGAAGCAACCAAGATTCTGGAGTGAGTTCTAACCAAAACAATTCTTCGCAAGACAGTAAAAACTCTTCGAAGAAGAAAACTACTGACGACATTAAAAGTGAATCTCTAGACTTAGAAAAAGATAAAGACGGCTATCGTCAGGTCGATATTTCCCAACAGCTCTCTGAAATGAAAAAATATAATGATGGATTTTCTTCCGTTGGAGAAGTTTTACCCAGAGACGTTAAAGTAGGATCATTCACAGCTCTGAATACTGATAGATATCTTTTTTATACTTTCTACGCCCGCGTAGAGGAGCTTATTCGCTATCGTTGGGAGTCGCGAGTTCAAAACTCTATCAACTCTTTTAACAGACAAACTCGTCTGCAACTTGCAGATCGAAACTGGGTTACTGAAGCCGAATTTATTTTGGATAAAAAAGGCAATCTCAAGACAGCCATCATTATGAAAAGTTCGGGGATAAAAAATTTCGACCTGGCTGCTGTAGAAGCATTCAAAGAGGCTAAAATATTTCCAAATCCTCCTGCTGAAATGATCAAAGAAGATGGATTGATTCACTTAGTATTTTCATTCACAGTTCGCTTTCAAGATGGATCTTATTAACAACAGGTCTAAGGCCTGAATTGCTCTTAAGTAAGAGCTTTTTACTCTTAGCTTAGGTCTAGAGCGCCGCTTTTACCTTAGTAGAAATCACGACATATTTGTTAATATAAAGTTATGAAAAAATATCTATTTTTTATGCTTTTAGCGACCTCCGTTTTATTCTCTGAAACTTCACATGCTCTACTCACGGAACTTGGACTTAGCTATGCTAGAAAAACTACTTCCTTTGACTCTGACAACTCTTATGATTCTGAATCTATAACAGGGTCAGTTTCTCTCTATTTTTGGGAGCGTATCGCATTAGAGCTTAGCTATACTGATGCAAAGGCCGTTCGATACGAAAAGGCTAACTCAGCTGACCCAAAAAGAACTACCACACAGCAATCTAACATCATGGGTGCCGATTTAATTTTAATGTTTGCAGATAGAAAAGCTTTGTTTCAGCCCTATATAAAGGGTGGTGGGGCTCGTATTGATCGTATTCAACATGTAAAGATCGAGGGACAAAGTACTTATACAATCGAGCCAGATGTTGCAATGATTCCTAGCTATGGAGCTGGTTTAAAAATTCAACTCACTGAAGCTATGGGCATTAAGTTTAGCTATGAAGTTTGGAGAACCCCTATCGGTGGAGGAATGCATACTGACGATAGCCAAATCAAAGGCGGACTCACTTGGTACCTATAACCAAAGGCCTCTTACTTGCTTCCTTATTTTTACTGTGCGGATGTCAACTTAGTTATTTTGTAAAATCTGGTTATGGCCAACTAGAACTTATGAATCAAAGAGTCACTATCGAAGAGGCTCTCAAAAATCCGAAATTAACTGAAGATCAAAAAAAGAAGTTATTACTCGCAGAGGAAGCCAAACAATTTGCCGAAGATTTCTTAAAACTTAAAAAGAGTGAGAACTATTCCAAATACGTCCAGCTTGACCGTCCGTATGTTACCTACGTCGTCAGTGCCGCACCTAAATGGGAACTAACTCAATATCAATGGCATTATCCCATTGTTGGCAAAATGCCCTATAAAGGCTACTTCAAACTAGAAGATGCAAAGACTGAACAAGAAGACCTCAAATCCGCAAACCTAGATACATATCTCAGAGGTGTTTCTGCCTATAGCA
>JBHIVS010000057.1:0-11830 GCA_041987885.1 Pseudobdellovibrionaceae bacterium
TCGAATCAAAAATTTTGCGGGCCTCGTCGAGAAGGTGGTTTTAAAATGTAGCCCGCTGATGCTGTACAGGAAGAAATACTAGTTAGATTTTTTTACACGAATTTTATAGTTGTCAATTTTCTTTTTAAGCGTGTTGCGATTGATACCTAGCATCTGTGCTGTTTTCACTTGATTGCCATTATAGGCGCGTAAAGCAAGCTCTAGAAGAGGTTTTTCAACCTGCTCTAAGACAACATTGTATAAACCATTTAATTCAACTTGCGCTTCTTTTTGTTGTGCAAAAAGAACTTCCAATTTGCTCTTTACAAGTTTCTCCAAGCTCACTGACTGAAGATTAGCGACAAAGAGATTATCTGAACTATTTAGGTTCGGCGTCATGGAACTCCCAAAATTTCTGATGAATCGTTAAAGACTACACTCCGCGTGTTTCTGAAGACCAAATATACTTATGCAGTTGTAATTGCAACCTTGCAGCTGATTTTTTTTGCAAAATATTTTCTGCCAACCAGCGTTCAGCAATTTCTCCGTATGATGGACTGTATAAAACTACAAAATTTTCGAATAAATTATGTTGACGGCAGAAATTTTCAGACCAAATGAAATCCGTTTCAGAGCAGATCACGAATTTGAACTCTGTACTGGGTTTGGTGAATTTTAGATTGTCCATTAAAAAGGAATCTGCCGCGCCGCTGTCTGGAGTTTTTACATCTAAAATTATTTTCACGCGTGGATCAACATGCTCGATACTTTTTGAGCCACTAGTTTCTAAAGATAAATGATATCCCTTATCACACAGGATTTTCATAAGTTCGTGAACTTCTTTTTGTAAAAGAGGTTCTCCACCAGTAATGCATACATATTTTGCGCCATGGGATTCGATTTCAGAAATAATATTCTCTAAAGACTGAAATTCGCCTTCATAATACGAGTATTTAGTATCGCAATAAGTGCAACGTAAATTACAAGCTGTTAAACGCACAAACACAGTAGGTAAACCTACATATGTTGTTTCTCCTTGGACACTATAGAATATCTCGTTAATTTTAAGCATATGGCTGGCTCTTTGTCCTGTAGAGCGGGTCTTAAGTCAAGGTTGCTTCTAAGGGGAATGACTATCAGAGGTAATTTTCGTAAATTTTCTAAATGAGCCAATTCATAAAGAAATTTCGTCAAGACGTCGTATCTATTGCATTTGTTGGATTAGGGTTGTTTTGCGCCTTGGCGCTATTGAGCTATAATCCAATGGACCCTTCTCTAAACTCTATAGGACAGGGCTTAAGTGCTAGCAACTATTGCGGAATAGTAGGCTCTTTTCTCGCAGATCTTTTGTATCAGTCTATGGGGCTTGCTGCATGGATTGTTGTCGCATGTTGTTTTAAGGTGGCTTATGCCGCATTTAATGGGGAATCTCTAAGCCTCAAGAATATTCGCTTTGTATGGGCAACGTTGCTTATTGTGAATATAGCTGCCCTATTATCGCTTTATTTGCCAGAGACGCGTATATTCCAGAATCAAATATATCTCGGTGGTCTTTTGGGTATTAGTGTCTCTAAGGCTCTGCTAGGCGCTTTTAATTCTGTCGGCGTTCAGATTGTTTTGTGGTCTCTGATGTCCCTATTTATTGTTTTTTATTCAGAAAAGTCTTTACCAGAGCTATTAGAGACTCCTTTGGAGTGGCTAGCTAAACTTCGAGATATCGAAATTTGGGATAAAATTAAAGCCAGCGCAGGTAGCATGTTTGTGTTGGCACCTGCGACAGCGAAGGCTGGAAAAAAACAAGCGCCTGCTAAGGCATTATTTCCACTTAAGGATAAGTCTTTTGTGGAAAACTCTGAGGAAAACGAAGAAGACGAAGACGATGAATTGGAAGAAGAGCTTTTAGCCTCTATGGACGATGAGGATTCTGACGAGGAATCAGAGGAAGAGCTCGAAGAGGATGAAGATGAAGAAGACGACGAGGACGAGGATGATGTTCCTGCGGTCAAATTAGCTCAAAAGCGTAAGGTTGTATTGAAGGCAAAACCTCCACGTCGCGTAGAGAATTGGTCGATGCCCAAGCTTTCTTTATTAGAAGATCCACCTGCTTCTAGAATTAAAATTGATAAGTCTGAAATTCAGAGAAAAGGTGATTCTTTATTAGAAAAACTTAAGAATTTTAACGTAGAAGGTGAAATTCAAGATGCAAAACCAGGTCCTTTGGTCACTATGTATGAATTTAGACCAAATGCTGATGTCAAAATTTCTAAAATTTCTGAATTAGAAGATGATCTTTCTTTGGCCTTGTCGTCTGAATCTGTGCGTGTGGTTGGACATATTCCTGGGACAAATGTTGTTGGTATCGAAACAGCTAATCTAAAAAGAGAAACTGTTTTTTACAAAGATCTTATTGCTGAAAATACTTTTTGGAGTGAAGACTTGGCTTTGCCAATGGCCTTGGGGCGAGCTGTAGATGGAACGCCGAAAGTAGTTGATCTTAGAAAAATGCCGCATTTGTTAATCGCTGGAACAACAGGATCAGGAAAATCAGTATTTGTAAGTTCTATTATTGCAGGTCTTTTATTTAGACATTCTCCAAAGACATTACGCTTAGTTTTGATCGATCCTAAAATGGTCGACTTAGCTCCTTTTGCTCATGTTCCTCATTTAATTATTCCCCATGTAACGGAGCCAAAAAAAGCAGGAACTGCTTTAAAATGGGCCGTTCGAGAGATGGAGAAACGTTATAAATCTTTATCCAAATTTGGTGTAGGAAAAATTGAAGCGTTTAATGAAAAAACTGCGAAACTTCCAAAAGAAGAACTCGAACAGCATGAACAATACAATTTAGAGCTGGAAGAGGGTAAAGGAAAACTTGATCAATACTACTATCAACCACTTCCTTACGTTGTAATTGTAGTTGATGAGTTAGCAGATTTAATGATTGTTGAAAAGCAGAATATTGAAGAGCCCATTCAGCGTTTAACTCAAAAAGCGCGTGCATGTGGAATTCACTTAATTATTGCGACTCAGTCTCCTCGCAAAGACGTCGTGACTGGATTGATTAAGACCAACATTCCAGGACGTGTCGCCTTAAAAGTAGCCTCTAAAATGGATTCAAGAATTATTATTGATGATTCTGGAGCCGAACGTCTGTTACCAAATGGTGATATGCTTTTCCAAGCGCCTGGGGTTGGGAAGCCAACTCGTCATCACGGACCTTATTTATCTGATTCTGAGATTTCAAATGTGGTGAAGCATTGGTCTCAGCAAGCTGAACCTGAATATGATCCTATTGCAATTAAGGCTTTAGAAGGTTTTGCTGGAGGTGAAGCCGGAGACTCTTCAGAGGGGGGCTCAGGATTTCAGGATGAAGAGTATGATGAGAGATATGATGAGATTTTATCTTGGGCTTCGGAGCAAAAAGAAATATCTGCCTCTTTAATTCAAAGAAAGTTTAGGTTAGGATATCCACGGGCTGCTAGAATGATAGAAGTATTTGAACGCGAGGGAGTTGTGGGTCCATCGAATGGCAGCAAACCACGTCAGGTTCTAGTAAGCAGCTATAAAGAGGCCTAAGAACTAAAATTATTTAAATCTAAAAATAGATAGATTTAAATTCAAAGTAGAGAAACGATATGAAGAGTTACGAAGATATAAAGATGAGATTTTATTATTTGTTTTTATTTTTAGTAACTACTTCAATTGTGTCGAGTTCATTTGCGACAAGCGTTCTTGAGAAAAATAAGTCTGAAACTTATAAAGACATTATTGAAAAAGCACAAAACTTAATTCTTCAAAAAAATAGATCGCAAGCTTTAGACATTTTAAAAAATGCAGCTCAAAAAGAGCAAAACCTAAACTCAGTCAAAGAACTCAAAAAAACCGCCATCGAAATTGCCAATATTTTTATGACTGAAAAAACTCATCAGTTGTATGAAAATGCATTGTCTTTGAGATTTGTGAATCCCGGTGATGCAATGGGTAGAGTGAATGAAGCGTTAAAAATTGAACCTAATAATATGATGCTGATGACTGAATTGGGTCGTCTTATGATTGCAAAAAAAGACTGTAAAGCTGCCGAGGCCAATGGTTTTGCTATGTCGGAGTTAATTCCTTTTTATGAAAAAGTTGATTTGGCTTTGGCGCAGGCTTATCAATGTGGTTCTAACTGGGAAGGTTATAAAAAAATTGTCAGCCCTCTAAATCTCAAAAAAAGTGAAGATAAATATGCATGGGATGTTTTAGAGTTTCATTATGCTTTGCAAACGAATCAACTTTTATTAGCACAACAATCGTTAAAAATTTTATCAGAGGCATATCCAGATTACCCAGAAGTCCCCTATTTACGCTGGAAAATGAGTGTGGCTAGGCAGAAACCTGATAATGAACAGGCTCAAAAGTACCTACATACCTGCAAAAATATTACTATGAGTCTTTATCGAAAATATATCTCAGATAGTACTTTATGTCGGAATGTTCTTGAGGTAGAAACAGACATGAAAGGACTTTTGAATGTTGCTGAATAAATTAGTTATATTTTTATTTTTAGTCCTATCTGTTAGTTGTGGAGTAAAGGGTCGTCCTCTACCGCCTTTAAATCCTGCTCCTATTGGGCGTGGTGAGCCTACGTATAAAACGACCACGGAAACCTCGGAAGAAAGCCAGCAAAAAAAATCTCCATAGATTGGGAAAGTTGGTCTTATGCAGACAACGAAATTCTACAAAATGTCGGGAGCTGGAAATACCTTTGTTGTTTACTTTGGTCGGATAAACGATTTTTTTTCAGATCAAGATCTGCTAAAGCAAAAACATAGAGAGTTTATTAAAATCCTATGCTCAGAGAAATGGGCGCATGTAGATGGAGCTCTTTTTTTAGAAAAAAAATCACCTTCAAATTATAAATGGGATTTCTATAATAACGATGGATCGACAGCGGAAATGTGTGGAAATGCCGCTCGCTGTGCAACTTTTCTGGTTGCCAAGTTATTACCCGAAGTTCGTAATAATATAGAGTTCGAAACCTTGGCTGGAACTATTATTGGACAATTAATTGATGTCGATGAAGTCATTGTTTTAATGCCAACACCGCAAATAAAAACCCCCTATTTTAAAACTCAAGCAGATCCTAGTGGGAAAACATATTTTTTTATTGATACGGGAGTTCCCCATATTGTTGTCAAAGTAGAAAATATTCTGAATACATCGGAATTAAGAAAAGTTGGAAAACAATTGCGATGGGCTCCTGAAGTTGGGGCTAATGGAAGCAATATAACTTTTTATTCTGTAAAAGGTATTAATGATATACATGCTGTGACCTATGAAAGAGGCGTTGAGGACTTAACTCAAGCTTGTGGAACAGGTGCCGTCGCGGCCGCAATAGCCTATCTGCATACACAAGAAAAATATGCGGACGTTCGAGTGGAAATGCCTGGTGGATCTTTAAGCGTAAAGACAGAGAAAAATACATTAAAAACATGGATGATTGGTCCTGCAGAGTTATCTGGAGTGCTGGATTATAATATTGAGGATTTAAAATGAAAAATTTAAAAGGCACTTTTACTGCACTTGTGACTCCATTTAAAAATGGAAAAATTGATTATTCGTCTCTTGAAAAATTAATTAATCATCAGTTAAAAAATGGAATTGATGGTTTTGTAGTAAATGGCACCACGGGAGAAAGCCCATCACTTAGTCCTTCGGAAGTAGAAGATCTTTTTAATTTTTTTAAAAAAAATACACCTGAAGCAACAACTTTGATTTTGGGCACTGGGAGCAATAGTACGAGTACAACAGTTACTGCGACAAAAAAAGCTGAAGAGTTAGGAGCAGATGCTGTTTTAGTTGTTGTTCCTTATTACAATAAGCCTCCTCAAAGAGGACTTGTGGCGCATTTTTCTGAAGTTGCAAAGGCAACTAAATTGCCAGTTATTTTATATAATGTTCCAGGTCGAACTATTACGAATCTTTCTACTGAGAGCACAGCAGAACTTTGTAAATCACATAAAAACATTGTCGCAATTAAAGATGCCACAGGTGACATTGCTCTTTTAAAAAATAATGTAGCTGCTTGTCCTGCTAATTTTATTCAACTATCTGGTGATGATGGAACTTATGTGGAGTTTTTAATTAACGGAGGCCATGGAGTCATTTCTGTAGCTTCCCATGTGATTCCAGAAGTTATGGTTCGTTGGAAAAAATTAGTCAATGAAGGAAAATTAGAAGAAGCGCGCACCTCGATTGAAAAATATAAAAAGCTTATTGACCTTTTATTCTGCGAAGCTAATCCGATTCCAGTGAAAATGGCGGTTTATCTAATGGGTCTTATTGAGACTCCAGAGTTAAGATTGCCATTGGTAAATTTGTCAGAGAAATATACAGAAGAGCTTCGTCAAGAAATGATGAAATTGGGTTTAGTATGAGTAAGAAATTGAAAATTGGTCTTTTAGGGGCCGGTGGTAGAATGGGCTTAGAAATTCAAAATCTTATTTTGCAAAGCAAGGATTTTGAGTTGGTATATGCTCCTTCGAGCAAAGATGTATGGAACGATAAACTCGCAAAGAACGTTGAAGTTTGGATAGACTTTACTAATGCCGACGCCTTCAAGGGCGTATTGAAGAAGATTGAAAAATATAACAGACCGCTTGTTAGTGGGACGACAGGAATTTCCGCATCTGACAAAAAAGTTTTAAATAATCTAGCAAAAAAAATCCCTGTTTTATGGGCAACGAATATGAGTGTAGGTGTTGCCGTATTGAATGAAGCATTGAAAGTTTTTTCTGAGATTTCTGATTTTGATTTTCAGATTGAAGAAATTCATCATAATCGAAAAAAAGATGCTCCTTCTGGAACTGCAATTACATTGAAAGAAAATCTTGAAAAAGCAATTGATAAAAAAATTCCTGATACTTTATCGATTCGCGGTGGTGGGGTTTTTGGCGTTCATAAAATTTATGCATTAAGTGATGAAGAAGTTTTAACATTTGAACACAGTGCTTTGAATCGCACGGTGTTTGCTAAAGGGGCGTTGCGTGCAGCTCGATGGTTGGCAAAAAATAAAAAGCCCGGACTTTATAAGATCAGCGATGCTATTTTTGGGCGTAAGTAATGGCTTATCAGAATAATTGTTTGATCGGATTTACTTTTCCAATTGAAACTGAAATTTCAGGTATTCAAGAAATTTTAGAAGACTTGTGTGAGTGCGGAGAAGTTCTAAAATCTTCGACAGTTTATAAGCAATATCTTCAAAAAGACGGAAGGCCTTTTACAGCGAATATCCGCTTTGTAGTGCAGTTTTCCACATATTTATCCGCAGAGCAGTCCGTATATCTTTTGGAAAACAATGCTAAAAAAGGACAGCCGTTGCTTTTGGCTTTTAATCAACAGGTTGTATTAAGTCCTAAATTGACTTTACCCTATCCGGAGTTGATTGTAGACGTATTACTCCTTAGATGTGCTGCTGAGATATGGGGCCAATATGAGCATCCTGTTTTGCAGAAAACTCTAGGTGAAATCGTAAAAAAATCTGAATTAAAAGATCGTGCTGAGTTTTTAATGCAGGGAGAAAGCCTCATTGCTTTTTAGAATGAGGACGCGTAAAAATTAGATATCTAAATTTATTGGAGCCACAAAATGAAATTTTTTATTGATACAGCTGAAATTGAAGAAATTAAACAAGCTAACCTAAGAGGTTGGGTTGATGGTGTAACTACAAATCCCTCACTAATTGCAAAAAGTGGTAAGGATTTTCATACGGTTATTAAGGAAATCTGTAAAGAAGTCAGTGGACCAGTTTCTGCTGAAGTTATTAGTCTTCAGCACGAGGAGATGGTTAAAGAAGGTAAGATTCTTGCCGCCTTGGCTTCAAATGTTGTGGTAAAGATTCCGATGAGCGAAGACGGAATGATTGCTGTAAAAAAATTAACAGCTGAAGGTATCAAAACGAATGTGACATTGGTCTTTTCGCCAATGCAAGCTCTGTTGGCAGCGAAAGCAGGTGCTACGATGGTATCCCCTTTTGTAGGCCGTTTAGATGATATTGGTACAAACGGAATGGAAGTTGTTGCACAAATCATTGATATTTATCGTAACTATGATTTTGCAACAGAGGTTTTGGTAGCAAGCGTAAGAAGTCCTATGCACTTACAGCATGCTGCTGAATTAGGAGCCGATATTGCGACTATTCCTTTTAAAGTTATGCAACAAATGACAAATCATCCTCTAACAGATAAAGGCATTAAAGCTTTTATGGACGACTGGGCAAAGGCTCAAAAGAAATAATGAAGATTAGAAGTTTTTTTATTTTCTTCTTTTTAATTATCACTGCCGGTTGCGTAACTGGCGGTGTAGTTATCCGTGAAACACCTTTGAATGTTAGCGACACTCGAAAAGTAGTAACCTCTGTTATTGGTGTTCCGATTAATATTAGCGAAAATGGCCGAGAGCTTTATTCAAATTTTTACGATGCTCGTGGGCAGAAAATAGAAAAGCCAGAAGCTGTTCGTGCCCGTTTACAAACGGTTGTTATCATTCTGGGGGATCGCCGCCCCTACGATATTCAGGTACTTGTAAATAAACAGGTAAAAAGTCCAGAAGGACGTTTTGAATTTTATGAGCGAGACGATGTTCGTGCCGAAGATATTGCTGAAAAAATCAGAAAAGCTCTTAACCAAAGTCGCGGTCAGCGTAACGTAATTGACGACTTCCGGTCCTTCTAAATAAACTAAGTTTGAGTGGGATAACCCCTTTTATTCATTGATGATGCGAGGTGATCGTTGTTGCAAGGACTGCAACTAAATAGATTGCTAAAGCCTATGACCCTAGTGTTGGCGGCTTTATTTATCTCGATTCCGATTAAGGAATTGAGGTATGTGCCTATTTATGATGCCTTGACGATTAAAGCGCATAAAAACTCTCCTCCACATGTCGCCTTTGAAGAGCTTTTGGCTGACAATAACGATATTCAAATGTGGGAAAGTATTGAGCACCCGCCTTTAATTCATTCTCTTCAGAGTGGCGATAGTATTCAGACTTCATTGGGAGAAAAAAGTTTATCGTTAGGTGAACTAGTAATATCTAAGGATGAAGCCATCGCTTCTATGGCAAATGAATCGTCACAATCGACTACAGTTTATCAAGATAGAAAAATTGCGAACCTAAGTGATTCAGGTTTTAATGTGCCTGAGGTTCAGAATCAAGAAACATCAGACAACAATATAATAGAGAATTTAAATCGTCGCCAAGAGAACCGTCTTTTAGCGGCTAGAGAACGCGGTGTTGATATTGAAAACTTGATTAAAGAAACTTTAGTATCCGATGCTCCTTCATCTGAAGTTGAATACGGTGCTAGTCAATATCAAGTAGTCGGAAGTAAAAATATCAAAGGACTTGTAGAGATCAGTGATGGTCTTGCCGTTACTGATGAAAACAAGATATTAGTTCGAAGATTTTCAGACGGAGTCTATAAAGAGGCCGGACAAGTCTCTGTTAAAGACGGAACTTATTCAATTGATATCGAGGATTTATCAGGAGCCGTTATTGCTCAACTAAGAGATAATCAAGGCCGAGTTTTAGGAGAAGGCCGAGTAAGATTGGGAAATTTAGCAATGAATAAATTTGCTAAGTCTTTCACGGGTCCTAAGATTAATATAAAGCCTAATTCTAATATGTCTGCTGCCATCAGTAGCTATTATAGTGAAAAATCTGAACAGACTTCTCCTCCGAGTACAGTGGCTAGCCTGTTTAGAGGAGCAAAAGATCTAAGGCCTGAAAAAGGGGCTGTGATAGCAATGGATGATGTTAGCAGGGGTTCCGCGAGTATTTTAAGAGCGTCGGCACCTGATCACCTACAGACGGTTGCTCTTATGGGAACAGATCAAGAAACCAAGGCTCAGTTATTCCCTGCATCTATGATTAGTGCGCTTTATAATATCGTAGCCGAAGACCGTGGTCTGGCAAATGTTGAAGAGTACCGTGTGATTTGGGGTCAAGTTACGACGGATGATAAAGCGACGGCTAATGCCGAAGTGGTACTTGAATCCTTTCCAGCCTTAACAGCGATTTATTTTAATGAGTTTAATATTCCTGATAGTAATTTAAAAGCGACTTCAAAAAATGGTCTCTATGCATTTGTAAATGTCCCAGAAGGATTTCATTCTCTAGTTGCACTACAGAAAGATAAAATGGTTGGGTATCAAAATACCAATGTTGAAAATGATAGCGTATCGTTGGCGCATATTGAATTAGGAAAAGAAAAATTCAATGTTCCACTTAAAGTTTACGATGCTTTCACAGGTCAAGGTTTGGGTGCTAATATAGATATGCAATCTTTAGAAGAATCTATCTCAGTCATGGGTGGTACGGTAGTATCTTTACCCGCTGTTAATAGATTTGGTTTTATTAGAGCCTTACCACAAGAGTCGGACTATGTATCAGCAAGGTATCTATATAACGATTCTGATGTATCAGTGAATGTTCCGCTGGTGAAATGGGATTGGTTGGTTCGAATTAAAGAATATTTAAAAATTCAAGATTTACCATCAGTGGGTGCGGTTGTTGGTTTTGTACCTTCAGAAAATTTTGAAGTCTATCTTGCTGGGTATGATAACTTCCCGACAAGCAATATTGTGTACTTTGATGCTGAAGGAAAAATTCTTTCAGACAACAAAGGAATTAAGGGTGGCGGTTTTATTATTTATAACGTGCCCGAAGACACTCACGAAGTTGTAGTCTATGGAGTAGACTCCCATAAAATTAACTCTCGCGTAGTGCCAGTAGACAAAGGATCACTCGCTGTTTTGACTTATTTAAATCAATAAGAATCTACAAATGTTTTAAAATAGTTTCCACGATCTTCAAAAGATTTAAACTCATCAAGACTTGTGCCTCCAGGACTCAAAAGTAGAGTATCATTGATGTGCAATTGTTGATGAACCTTCATCAAGGCATTTTTTAATGTTGGAAAAATACCTCCCGGTAACTTACTTTTTTCTTGAGCAAGAGCTCCGCATTGACCAAAGAAAATAAATTCAATGTTTGAAAAACTCTTAAGAGATTCTAACTCTTCCCAAGGTAAGTTTTTGTCTTTTCCGCCAAGCAAAAGAACAAGTTTTCCATTATTTTGTAACGTTTTGTGAGCTGCATTCACAGCTATCTTTACGCTATCCAAAGCGGTGGCTTTGGAGTCATTAATAAAACGCACGCCTTTTTTAATTCCGAGATTTTCCAGTCGATGTTCTAAACCTTTAAAAGACTTCATGGCCTCAATACTTTCTAAAGGCCATTGGTTTTCAATTGCAATAGCCGCAGCTATCGCAAAGTTATCTTGGTTGTGTTCGCCAATTAAAAGAGCTTCTTCAAGTGAGAATTTTTTTAGTTCAATGTCGTTCTTGGAAATAGTTCTAAATTGTCTGTGGGGATGTTTTTCCGAGAAAGAAATATTGTCGCCACCATTAGCATTTAAGAAGCAAGAATTCTTGGTTAAATTCGCGATAGATAACTTAGTTTTGTAATAATCTTCGATGGAGTTATAACGTTCAAGATGGTTTGCTGTTAAATATGTAATGGCCGAACTTTGAAGTTTTAGGTTCTGGCAGTTTTCAAGTTGATAGCTTGAAAGTTCTAAAACAATCCATTGAGCTCTGGTTCTGGCAGTTTTCAATGTTTGTAAGGCATACTCGCAGAAAGGAATGCCTAAATTTCCTCCGACAAAGGCATTTGTGTCGAAACTGGATACTCCTGCGCCGAGAATAGAAACTGTCGTGCTTTTTCCGACTGATCCAGTGATGCCAATGACTTTTTCAGTTGTCAGGGTACTAGCCGCTAAAGAAATTTCGCTGGTAATATGTGTTCCCTG
>JBHIVS010000058.1:0-11729 GCA_041987885.1 Pseudobdellovibrionaceae bacterium
CTCTTGAATAAAGCTAGGGGCATAGCGCAACTCTAGGAGCCTTATTCCATCGTTAAAGGCATCTTCACAGGCTTCAAATGCGATTCTTTCTAGAATGTCTTCGGATTTAAATATTTTTTGTGTATGGGTGAATTTACGCAAAACCGAGCCCAGATCCGTCATGGGTTCTAAAATCAGAAATTCATTGCGAAGATCTCTGTGACTTTTTTGAAACGAAGAACTGTCGTTTTTAGAGAGTTCAACCAGAGTGCTCCAACGCACTGAGCAGTCTAGGTGTTTATGGAGGTCTATTTTGATGATGTCGCGAATCTGAGGGGGAGAAAGTCTTTCCATTTGATGTTCCTGCGGTTGAGAAGTAAAACAATATCCTATGACAGAACCAATTCAGATCAAAACAAAACTCGCAGGCAATCCCACGAAAGAACCACTCTTTTCTGTAGCTATTAAAAATATGGCTGGGGATAATATTACTCTCGCTGATCCTAAAGCGACTCGCGCACTTATTTCCTTAATGGATATGAATGCGGTCTTGGGCGGAGCAGCTTCTCATTACGGCGGACCTGCAGCCTTGGCAGAGTTAATGTCGGCTCTTCATGGTTTAGTTTTTACGGACGCGAAAAAGGCGAACAAACAATGGCATGAAATGTACCACATCGTAAACGATGCTGGTCACTGTGAAAATGGTTTGTATGCATTAAAAGCTAATTATGGCATGGCTGGTTTAACTGTAAATTCTCTTAAAAAATTCAGATCTATTGAAAGTGGTCTGACGGGGCACGGTGAAGTTCACTGTTTTCCAGAGGGTGTTTTTATTTCTAATGGTCCTTTGGGGTCGGCATTTCCACAAACTCAAGGTGTGGCGATGGCAGAAGCATTGTCCGGTCATAACCGTGTGACTGTGACGACTATTTCTGATGGTGCCTGCATGGAGGGTGAGGCCAAGGAAGCAATGGCTGCAATTCCAGGTCTTGCGCAAAAAGGTCTGATGGGACCTTATGTTTTAATTATCAGTGATAACAATACAAAGCTGTCTGGTCGTATTGATTCAGAATCATTTTCAATGCAGCCAACTTTTGATTCGTTGAAAAATTTAGGTTGGAAAGTTGTAGATTTAGCAGAGGGGAATGATTTACAAAAATGTTATCATACTCTGGAATCTGCGGTAAAAATGGCAAAAGAAAATCCAAAAATGCCAGTTGTGATCCACGCTAAAACTGTAAAAGGTATCGGTACTAAAAAGACTGCTGAATCTTCTACGGGAGCTCATGGTTTTCCTCTTAAAAGTCCGACAGAATTGGCAGCATTTTTAACAGAGATTTATGCGACGGATGTTTATCCAAAAGAATTTTCTGCGTGGACTGAAGAACTTATTCAATGGGAAAAAGAACTTAAAGCCAAAGAAGTAAAAAATGCGGGCGAGAAAATTCAAAATGGAATTTCTGCTGCGATGATTCGTGCACGTAAAGCAGGATATCCTGTTTTAAGTGTTACTTCAGATCTTCCAGGTTCAACGGGCGTTGCAGGTTTCCGTAAAGAGTTTCCGGCAGACTCATTTGATGTGGGTATTGCGGAAAGCAATATGGTTTCTACAGCAGCAGGTCTTGCTAAAATGGGCTATATTCCGGTTGTAGATACCTTTGCACAGTTTGGTGTGACTAAAGGGGCTTTGCCTTTAACAATGGCAGCACTTTCTGAAGCGCCGATTATTGCTGTATTTTCTCATACTGGGTTTCAAGATGCCGCCGATGGAGCTTCTCATCAGGGGCTAAGTTATTTTTCAATGGTCGCTTCTATTCCTAAAGTAGACGTTTACTCTTTATCTTGCAGTCAAGAGGCTGATGAGTTGATGACAGCTGTGATTGAAAAATATGCGTCTGATGTTAAGTCTGGTAAAGTTCCTCATTCTTCAATTTTCTTTTTAGGTCGTGAAAACTTTCCTAAAAACTATGTTGAGGGAATGAAGTTTAACGTGGGTCAGTCGAATATGATGGCTGATACGACATCTGGAAAAACAAAATCAGTTGTTATTGCGACGACGGGTTCTTTGGTTCCAGAAGCTTTAAAGGCGTCTGAAGAATTAGCTGGCAAAGGTGTAGGATCGATCGTCATTAATACTTCAGCAGTAAATAATATTGATGTGGCTACTTTTGAAAAGGCATTAGCTAAAACTCAAGGTATGATGGTGACTATGGAAGATCATCAACTTGTGGGTGGGTTTGCTCAGATGTTGACTCATCAATTGGTTTCAAAAGGTATTTCTTTAAGATTAAAATCTTTGGGAGTACAGGCTGAGTTTGGTCAAAGTGCTTATACGGCTCTTGAACTTTATGAAAAACATCACATTGATTCAAAGGCTGCTGTTAAAGCGGCGATGGGTCTTTTGGGATAATAGGTTTTAGAGATATTATAAAAATGAAAAGCTCAAAGCGCAGAAACGCTTTGAGCTTTTTTGTAAGGATTTTCTCTGATCTCAATAACTTAATTTATTGAGATCTAACGGGAGGGAGAGAAAAAACTAAGCAGCTTGTTCGTGGTTAAATCCTGCCATGACATTCATTTGTTCAAACGTGAAGGCAGATTCAATGTCTACGAGAATCACAACGTGATTATCAACTTTACCCATGCCTCTTACAAAAGACAGAGCTTGGTGATTTCCTAGCGAAGGGGCTGGTTCAATTTGCGCCTCTTGCAGATCAATAACTTCTTTGACCGAGTCAACGATCATGCCGACTTGACCAATTTCAGAATCTATAACGATGATACAAGTATCACGTGTAGTTTCTTTTGGATTCATGCCAAATTTTACGCGTAGGTTAACAACTGGAATAATTTTACCGCGTAAATTCATGACCCCTTTAACGTAATCGGGTGTTTTAGGAACAGGAGTGATCTCTCCAAATTGGTTGATCTCTCTGACTGTTTCAATTGCAACACCATACTGTTCGTTCATAAGCTGAAAAGTAAGGTACTGACCCGGTTTAGCCTTAATAGAATGCTCTTTCATAAAATGGGACCTTTCGAAGCGAGTTGCATATCGCGACCTATCTACAAGTCTTATCGTTCGAATTTTTACAAGACTTAATGGGAGCTTGTAAAAAAAGTCATATTGGCCGCATATGACCCTTTATCATATAAAAGTGACTCATTCTGGACCAAAGATCTAATTAGAATCCCCCTTATGTGTCCGATATAGAAAGGCAATATTTTGTACTAATTATAAAGGGCACCACATATGAGCGACGACAATTCTTTTTTTGAAGAACTACAAACGGACTTTCTTAATGAGTCTTCTTTCATGCTTGAACAGTATGAAGAATACATGATGCGTTTGGAAAACAGTTCTGACCCTGTTAAAGATCTAACCGATATTTTTCGTGTCGCCCATTCTGTAAAAGGTGGAGCCGCGGCAGTTGGTTTAACGGATCTTTCTAAGTTTGCGCATGTTATGGAAGATCTTTTAGATCTTTTAAGAGCAAAGCCTCAAGTTGTAAATTCAGATGTTATTTCTTTGTTACTTCAATCAGGGGATGAATTAAAAAATCGAGTAGCTGCTTTGCAAGTGGGCAATGCGCAGGCTTGGAATCCCGAAGAACTAAAAAAACAATTGATTAAAATGACAGAAATTTTATCTGGAAAAGCCTCCAAGCATGCGGCGGCAACTGTTGTTGAAACTGTCGCTGTTGAAGAAAAGTCTCCTGTGCCTGATGACTTTTTTGCTGTGCCCCCAGAAGCTTCAGGAAATTCACTTTCATCAGACGCTAGTGATGATTTAGCAAATCATGAACTTTTAGCAGAACTTTTATCTCAATTGTCTCCAGAAGATCGCGCAGAGTATTTAGCCAAAGAACAAGCCGAAAAAGAATTGATGTCCGCATCTTCAGAGAATGTAGAGCCAGCACCAGCTCCAGTCATAGCCCAAGAAGAAGTCGCGCCGATACCAGCGCCAGCACTGACGCTTGCGAAAACCCCAGCAATGGAAATTGTGGAAACTCCGGCGAAATCTGAATCGGCTCCTAAAGAAGTTGCCGAAGGTGGAAAATCAAATTCCAAAGCTGGCGGTGCTAAGCAATTAAATGCGACAATCAAAGTTGATACAGGACGTGTGGATTCGGTTTTGGATGCTGTAGGTGAGTTAGTTGTTTTAAAAAATCAACTTGTGCATGATGAGACTGTGCAAAACTCTGGTAATATTCGCTTAGAAGCCATTGTCGATCAATTAGATAAGGCAGTTAGAGAACTATATGAAAAAACTCTAAGTATTCGAATGACACCTCTAAAGTCAATGTTCATTAAGATTCAAAGAATTGTTCGTGACGTGTCTTTGAATTTAAATAAACCCGTGGATCTAAGGTTGGAGGGGGAGGATACAGAGGTAGAAAGAGCAGTCTTTGATATTCTCGGAGACCCTTTAGTTCATTTAGTTAGAAATTCTATGGATCATGGAGTTGAATCGAAAGAACTTCGTGCGCAGAGAGGTAAACCAGCGGTTGCTAAGGTAACTGTTTCTGCCAAACAATCTGGCGGTAGTGTCATTATCGAAATTTCAGATGACGGTGGTGGTATTAATAGGGAAAAAGTTCTAAACAAAGCTATCGAAAGAGGACTTGTTGCAGATGGAGTTTCTCCAGATTCTATTCCAGATGAACAAGTATATCAGTTTATTTTTAACCCTGGTTTTTCTACGGCAGATAAAATTTCTGATTTGTCTGGTCGTGGTGTGGGACTTGATGTTGTTAAATCTAATTTAGATAAAATTAATGGAAAAATTAATATCTTTTCGAAAGCAGGTCAGGGAAGTACTTTCCGTTTAACAATTCCTTTAAGCACAGCTATTACAGACGGGATTATCGTCGCATTGGCTGGAGCTCGTTATATTTTACCAATTCACTCTATCCGTGAAATTGTTCGTGTATTACCACAAGAATGCACAGATGTATCAGGAGCCGGCAAAGTAGTTAAAATTAGAGAAAGTCTGTTGCCGGTTTTGGATGTTGAACAGATTCTGGGAAATGTTGCAGAAAAGTTTAAAAATGAAGTGGCAAATGTCACTCTCGACAAAGGAAGTTTGAATTCTCGAGGCGAGGAGTTGATGCTTGTAGTGATTGAAACGATGAATGGTCAATTGGCATTCCCAGTTGAAGATGTTATTGGTCAAGCTCAAGTGGTTGTTAAGCCAATTGCGGCGGGTCTTGAAATTCCTGAAGTGGCAGGAGCCGCTATTTTAGGTGACGGACATACTGTTTTAATCCTTGATCCTTCGTCTTTTGTAAATGCCAATACTCAGTATCAAGCTTCTCCAGTGTCGATTCCTTCTAAAGCTAGAGAGTTGGCAGCATGACGGCAGTAAAAAAAATGACAACGGCATCATTGATTTTTGATTACGAGAAAGTTCCACTGACTGATAAAATGTATTTGAATTTTGCGAAACGTATTTACGAGCTTGCCGGAGTGGATTTACCTCTGTCTCCTAAAAATCAGGCATTGGTTCGTAATCGTATTATAAAGTTATTACGCAGACACCAGCATAAAAGTTTTGAAGCCTATTGGGATTACATTCAAAATGGTAATGAACAGATTACCTCTGAATTTATTTCGGCATTAACTACAAATATGACGTCTTTTTTTAGAGAGACGGAACACTTTACAATTCTGAAAGATTCTTTGCCTGATTTTGCAAAACGTTTTGGGTCTGATATCCGAGTTTGGTGTGCGGCCGCAAGTACGGGGCAAGAGCCTTATACGATCGTCCTTACGATGAAAGATGTTGCAGATCAATTGCCTCCAGGGACTAGAACTCGTTTGTTGGCGACAGATATTGATTTACAGGTTCTTAAAAAAGCTGAATCTGGCATTTACGACGAAAAAGAGATGTCTGGGATGCCACCTGTTTTGAGAAATAAATATTTCACAAAAACGAAAACTAAAGACGGAGAAGCTTGGAAAGTATCTTCAGATTTGCAGTCGATGGTTCGTTTTGCTCCATTTAATTTGATGAACCAAAAGTATGAGTTTCAAAAGAAATTTCATATCATTTTTTGTAGAAACGTTTTGATTTATTTTGATGAAGCAACAACTAAGCGAGTTATTGATAATCTTGTAAGCTGCTTGGAGGTTGGAGGATATTTAGTCCTTGGACATTCAGAATCTGGCAACGTTAAACATTCACAGCTAAAATCAATGAGCCGAGCTGTATATCAGAAAGTTTAGGTAAATTATGTCAAAAATTAGAGTACTTATAGTAGATGACTCGGCGGTAATTAGAAAGTTATTGGATAAAATTGTATCCTCAGCTCCAGATATGGAAGTTGTGGGAACAGCAATGGATCCCTATATTGCCAGAGATAAATTGTTGCAATTAAAGCCAGATGTAATGACTTTGGATGTGGAAATGCCTCGCATGGATGGCATCAGCTTTTTAGAGAGAGTCATGCAGCATTTCCCAACGAGGACTATTATTTTCTCAAGCTTGGCAAAAACGGGCTCTGAAACCTATCTAAGAGCTCTTGAAGCGGGTGCGATTGAAATTCTTGAAAAACCTTCTATCGACGTGACACAAGGTTTAGAAAGTTTAGCGCAAACTATTCAGGAAAAAATTAGAGCTGTTGCTAAAGCTAGAATCAATCCAATTACTAAGTTTGTACCCCAGGATAATGTTGTTAAAACAAATCCAACGGCAATGTCTCGAACGACTCATCAGTTAATTGCCGTGGCATCTTCAACTGGTGGAACGGAAGCGTTAAAAGTATTTCTTTCGGGAATGCCTGCGGATATTCCAGGAACCTTGATCGTTCAACATATGCCACCTGGATTTACAAAATCCTTTGCGGATAATTTAAATAAAATGTTTCCATTTGAGGTCAAAGAGGCTGAAGACGGTGATCTGGTAGCCCCTGGTAAAGTTTTAATTGCTCCAGGGAACTATCACATGGAAATTGTCCGTAGTGGTGCTTTCTATCATGTAAAGCTTCATCAAGGTCCGACTCTGCATAGCGTGCGCCCTGCTGCTGATTATTTGATGAAGTCAGTGGCTAAGTACGTGGGTAAAAATGCAATGGGTGTTGTATTAACAGGCATGGGTAAAGACGGAGCCGAAGGTCTTTTAGAAATGAAAAATGCCGGTGCCTATACGATTGCTCAGAATGAAAAAACCTGTGTTGTCTATGGAATGCCCGCTGCCGCAGTAGCTTTAGGAGCTGCGGATGAAGTATTACCATTACCAGACATAGCTGGAAAACTTATCAGCTACGTGAATAAGAAAAACGCGGCTTAATAAAAAAATATAAATAAAAAAGGCTGTTAGGTAAAACTAGCAGCCTTTTTATTTTATGAGATGGTTTAGTTTGTTAGTTTTGTGTTCGCATACACTAGACCTTCGTCTGATTATTATTAAATGCCTGCCTTGATCTTGCAAAATCAACATAAATAAAAATAGATTTGTAAACAAACTAAAGTGAATTGAGCTTTTGATGTTTACAAATATCACACTTACGATAATGCTGTTGATGGTTTTTATCGGTTGCACTAAAAACGATGCACATAATAAAAAAACAAAAAGCATTCAACAATCATTTGTCAGTAGAGTGGTGAATATAGACTATTCAAATGGAAAGCCTTCTGTTTCTATTGAAAAAAAGTTTAAGTATCAAAACTCAAAAATTCAAAAAAAACCTAATAATGATAAGTTTAAATTAGATAGTGAATTAGAGCCGATTCCTGTAGGGCAAACAGTAGATGTATTAATCTATGGTAATAATGTGGCAAATGGTGATCCTCTCTCAAATCCAAGACTTGTAGGAGATCCAGAGTTTTCAATTATATCGTCGACCTGTCATGGTGTTTTAATTTGCGAAACGTTGATTCGATTTACGCCAACGGTATCTGGTGAATTCGTTGTCGATTTTGTTGTTAATTATGGATCTGCACCCGGGATTCCCGGCGGCCCAGGTTCTCATAGAATATATGCATGGGGATATGATACCCCAGAAGAACCGGAATGTCCTCGTTGTGAGTTTGGATCTATTTTAAATATTGATGCCAAAGGAGTCATCGAATCAATTCCTATTGTTGGAACAGACATTTCGTTAAACTATTCTTCGAATTTTATGGAAGAATACTTTACGAAATACCCAAATGTTGGAAGGAGAGATACTTTTAATCCAGAAGGATTTTCGGTCTCTGTATTACATTCTTTAGATATTGTTGAAGGACGTTTGTTTTTAGGTACAGGCTTTGTTCGTAAAGTTTCTCCAATTTCTTCAGGTTCAAATTATCTAGTGGCAATTGATGATAATGTTTATGTGTTTTCTTCTACAGGAAAACATATAGAAACTAAAAGTTCTCTTACAGGAATTACAAAATATACTTTTCATTACGAAGCTAATGATAAAATTGACATAATAGAAGATTCATTCGGAAACGAAATAGAATTTACGAGAAACTCCTCTGGTTATTTAACGTCCGTTATTTCCCCCTATGGGCAAATAACAACAATAGCGAGAAATACAGACCAGTTAATAACAAAAATTACTAATCCAAAATCAGAATCTTTTGAGTTTTTTTATTTTCCAAGCTCTTCTCTATTGGAGAGTGTTATGTACCCTTCAGGTCGTGAGAAATTTTATGAATATTCCGATTCTGGAGAGCTGAAATATTATGAGCGTCCAGACGGACAAGTTACGGAATGGTTTCTAGGAGTCAGTTATCTTGAGAATCAAGTTAACTGGCAGGTAAGTCCATCAGGGCTTGTTTTCGAAGGAGAGATGTGGAGAGATCTTATAACTGGTGTTTATACTAGAAAAACAAAGGCTCCCTCTGGATTCGAAGAAACTTATGAAGAGGGGTATGATAGATCTCAAAGCGTTGTAAATGCTTATGTCACTACTTCAAAAACAACTCAGAGCGATCCTAGATTTGGTGCGGATAGGCCGATTACAAATTTGGTTTCAGAGACCATAGATGGATTAACTAGAAGTACCTCTTATGATGAGTCTATTACGGGAAGCGGGTACTTTAGTTATGGAGTTTTGACTAGAGAAAGTTCTGTAAATTCGAAAACCACAACTTCTGTATTTACTAGATCGACAAAAACAGAAGTCATAACAGATCCGAGCTCTGTTCAATCGACTATTGTATATAATGCGAAAGAACAGCCGACAAGTATCAAACTAGGTTCTGAAACTGCAAATACAATTTCGTATTTGTCTAATGGTAAGCCTTATCAAACTGCTCAGGGTTCTAAAGGTTTAAATACCTTTACTTATAATTCGAACGGTTATTTACAGAAAATCACTAATGCTTTGTCCGAGGAAACAATTTTTAGCTACGACGGCGCTGGAAGATTAAAAACGACTACTTTGCCAGATAGTCGCGTGATCACTTATTGGTATAATGACGATGGAATGAGGACGGGAGTGACTCCTCCGAGCAGGCCTTTGCATTCGTTTGGATATGATCTAAACAATATGACAACTTCTTATGCTCCACCTTTGTTATCAGGAATGACGACTGCAACAACGTCGTATCTTTACGATAGTGACAAGCGCTTAAGTAAAATAACTCGTCCAGATGGTAAAATTGTTAATTATAATTACAATGTTGCCACAGGTATGCTTGATGAGATGTCGCTTGATGGAGGGAATCAAGAGTTTGCTTACTTTACGGATTCAGAAATTCTTGAAGAAGCTATTTCTACTGACGGGGTGAGCTCTATCTATGTTCCATTTGGAATTTCCGATATTAAATCGGAAAAAATATCTCATGGAAGCCATGTCTCTGGTGTTTTATTTACTAGAAATAACTTTTTTAGAGTCACAAATAGAACTTTAAAGCATAACTCAAGTGTTAAGGGATCAGTTGGATATACTTATCGAAATAATGGTCAGATGTCGACAGTAGGTTCTTTGACTTATGGATATAATTCCAATGGACGTCGGGATGAAGCTACGCTGGATAATCTTTCTGAGTCTTGGACATATGATAATTACGGGCAAGTAAGTAGTTATGTTGTTGAATATACAGGGGCTGGCCTTCCTTATTCGACAGTTTATAGTCTTAATTTGACTAGAGATGTGCTTCATAGAATTTTAACAAAAACTGAAACTATTGCAGGCATTAGTAAGAGCTATGCGTACACTTATGATTCCGTAGGTAGATTGGAAACCACTACTGTAGATGGTACAGACGTCTATGAATATTTTTACGATAATAATAGTAATAAAATTAGTGTTGAATTGAATGGTGTTATTCAAAGCACTGCAAGTTTTGATGACCAAGATAGATTAACTTCAAGTTTGGGAAATACTTATTCATATAATGCTACAGGTGAGTTGATTTCAAAAACAGATAGTTTAACAACTACGAATTATGAAAGTGATTCTTTTGGAAGATTAAAAATTGTAACACTTCCTTCAATGGCAGAGATTGAATATACTTTAGACTGGAAAGGTCGTCGAGTTGAGAAGTATGATTCTGCCGTACTTACTAAGCGCTATATTTATGAATCAGATCTAAAGCTTGCCGCAGAAATAGATATTAGTAGTGGGAGTTTTAGTGAATTTGTTTATTCAGATGTATCAACCTCTCCAGAATATATGATCAAGGGATCGACTAAGTATAGATTTGTAAAAGATCAACTTGGCAGTATCCGATTGGTTGTAGATGCGGCTACTGGAACCGTTGTTCAAAGAATGGATTATAACGAATGGGGCAAAGTTCTTGCTGACACCAATCCAAACTTTCAGCCATTCGGATTTGCAGGTGGGTTGTATGAATCACAAACTGGGCTTGTGAGATTTGGGGCTCGAGATTATGATCCAGAGGTTGGCCGTTGGACTTCAAAAGACCCAATACTCTTTGCTGGTCGTCAAACTAACTTCTATGGATACACGTTCAATGATCCGATTAACTTCATCGACCCAACAGGGACGGTAGGTTTAGGTGGAGCGATAATTGGAGGAGTCGTTGGGGGAGTATCCGGTTATCTAACTGGCATCTCTACTGGGGCTAACCCTGCCCAAGCTGCCCTTGCGGGTGCGGCTATTGGTGCGGCAAGTGGATTCACAGGAGCTTATCTTATCGAAGGTGCTGCCGCTCTAGGTGTAGGTACTGCCGGACAGATATTTGCCGGTTCCTTCGGCGCTTTCCAGACTGGATTTGTTGGCTCTTTGCTATCACAGCAAATTTCGGGTCAAAGACCATCCGTGGGAGACGCCGCAAAACAAGGTGGAATGTGCGCGGTCGGAGCTGGAGGAGGAGCTGCCGCTGCTGGAGCTGGAGCTGCCGGCGTGGTCGTTGTGGGTGCCATGGTGAAAGTGAATGTGGAGAAGTCCGTGGTGGGTTCGACGAGTGCGCTCGTCGCTTCCTCCTAGATGGCGGGCGTCTCCTCATCAAGGGGTTCCTGTGAGTCGAAGATTAGCGAGGAGGTCAAGTCATTGGCCACGGCCGAGGACTCGTCCACACTGGGCGTCGAGTCTGTTGCGGTAGTCTCTGGGCTGCTCACGATCCACCAGTCGTCAGCTTCGGTCGCCTCGGAACTCACGACCATTTCGGGCGGAGCGCTGACGTCCGCGGTGGTTTCCTCCGTCATCCACCACTCTTGCTCGGCCTTAATTGCGTTGACACCGAGTAGGCAAACGGCGCCGAAGCTCAATATGTAGCCTGTTCTCATTTTGGATTGATTACAATTTATAATCTCACGGCACTCATATAGCGCCTAAATCACCAGCAGTTTA
>JBHIVS010000059.1:0-11629 GCA_041987885.1 Pseudobdellovibrionaceae bacterium
ATCGCCTTTTGACATGAAGACTGACAACTTGAAATATTGTATTCACAAATTCCTTGAAAACTTGCAAGAGCTGCGTTTACACCCGACAACGCAGTACTAATTTGTGAACAGGCAGAATTGATGCCTACCTGATTACTGGCTCCTTGAGCCAAAGCCGTTCCTGATTCTAATTTTTGCGCCCATGATGCTATCCCAGAGTCTGCTTTTTCATCACAACGATTCGTTGCAGTTTTTGCTTTATCAGAACAAGCATTCGCAAGTTGTTGATAAGCAGCATCACAACCCCCTGTCGCAGTGGCTGCATTTGCAGCCCCCCCACTTACGCAGGATTCAAATCGATCTCCCATATAAGAACCAGAAGAACTAATACACGAAGAAATCTGTGACTTGGAAACACAGCCGCCATTAATTTCGTACTTACCGGCAGCGCAACTTCCTCTTGCAAAAGAATCTTCAATTATATCTTCGTAACTATCAGAATTACTATTAGCACTATTACTCTGGTTTGCATCGCTTCCATATTGTTTTTTATCCGCTTGATAATGTGGATTGCTCTCTAAAGAACCTGACAAATCATAGGTGTGATAACCATTCACACAGTTATTAAAAGGAGTTTGACTATCTCGGTAGCTAGTCATGTTATTACAAACATTCAAAATTTCCGTCTTAACACATTCCGTGTCGGCATAACCATTGTTCTCAATAATTTCACTAGGCATACTTGAATATCCGGCAGGACAAGCAGCATTTGCGTCTTGGGAATTAAATAAATTTAAAAATGAAAATAGGAATGCAAACTTCCAACAAGTATTTTCCCAACTCTTCATAACATCCCCCATTTTCATTCGGATCAGATATAATTATATCGGATTAAAACACCAATTTCTTCATAGATTTCGAGTATTAAATATTGCTTCTTTGGCTTTGCAGATGCCTCTAGCTTAAAACTGTCTCGAAATGGGATTTTCTCTATGAACAATGGACATAATCAAAATAAGTTATAAATTATTTAATGTTTTTAATTTTTAAAAGATAGACAACAGTGCTACGGTCGCAGATTATCTCATTATAAGACAAAGGAGCCACTATGAATCTCTACGATTTTAATGTCCAAACTGCTTCTGGAAAAAATATTTCTCTCAAGGAACTCGCCTTTGGCAAAGTTGTAATCATAGTCAATGTTGCTAGTAAGTGCGGCTTTACTCCTCAATATAAAGCTTTGGAGAATCTATACCAAACCTATAAAGATCAAGGCTTGTTAATCCTAGGATTTCCTTGCAATCAATTTGGAGCACAAGAGTCCGGCTCTAATGAAGAAATTCAAAGTTTCTGCGAATTAAACTTTGGAGTCACTTTTCCCGTATTGGCAAAAATTGATGTAAACGGAAAAAATGCCTCTGAACTTTATCAATGGCTCAAAAAAGAAAAAAGAGGCCTTTTAGGAACTCAAGGAATCAAATGGAATTTTACAAAATTTATCATTGATCGCAATGGCAACTGCGTATCAAGACATTCTCCAAATACAGAACCAAAAGATTTAGAGTCCAACATTAAAAATCTTCTTTAAAAAAAGAAAAGGCTAAGATTCTCTCTTAGCCTTTTTGTTACTTCCAGCCTTTGGTAATTCCATCAACACTTTGTCGAGAACATTTAAAACGAGTCACTTTAAATCCTCTCTTTTTTTCTTGCTTTAAATGACTTTGAACTTTTGCTCTCGCTCTCCATCTTTTGAAAGTATTTCTATCTAAATGATGGCGCATAAACTGGATAAACTGATTTTGAGTCATTGAAAATTGCTTTAAAATGGCCTCAAAAGTCGTTCGATCTTCCCATCCCATTCGAATCAATCTATCGATATCATCAGAGGAATATTGCTCATAGAAATCAATTTTCTTTTTTGAAATCCCCATCTACCCCTGCTCTTCTAATGCAAAATCTTGCATTTGCTTCCAGTACATTGAAATATCTAATTGAACGCCCAATCCTTTAAGGACTGAATACACTCCTCCAAGTTTTCGATGTAAAAATAAAATTTTATGCGGTGGAGGACTGTATTTTAACGAATTAATCAATTTCTTAGAAGCCTCCTGCGACACCTCTAAGTGCTTTTGATCCGTAAAATCAAACTTCAATCCGTCTTTAGAGCTAGCAAAAAAGGGACGAATAGCCGTCGTCAACATTTCTTGAAATGCTGAAAAAGCAGATTCGTCCTCACGCGGATCCAAAAGATTAAATTCTATGGCAATTTTTTTAATCTCTCCGTAATCATTGGCACCTACTGATTTCAAAAGACTGACGTATTGAGAAATAAACTTTTTATCATAAGTACGACAAGCACCAAAATCCAACAAAACTAGTTCGTAAGTTTCTCCTCGAGGACGGACTAAAAAGTTTCCATAATTTGAGTCTGTCTGTACTAAGCCCCATTTAAAGAATTCATGAAAATAGAGATCTAAAAAAGTATAAGCCATTTTTTCTCGATCTTGTCTGCTTAGATTTGATTTCATCCAAGTTCTCAAAAGAACTCCAGGCTCATATTTCATTGCCAAAACTTTATGCGTAGACAACTCAGAAACAACTTCGGGCACAATGCATTTATATCCTTTATCGGAATTAAAAGTGCTAACTTTTTCGCTGTAACTTTTCTGAAATTCAGCTTCTTTAGAATAATCTAACTCTTGAGTTAAAATATTTTTAAATTCCAAAAACAAAGGGTCTAAATTCATATTACGACCCGTAAGACTACAGAAAGAAACCGCAATAGTTTTCAGTATCTTTAAATCGGAATCTACAGAATCGGCAACTCCAGGGTATTGAACTTTCAAAACAATATCACCAAACTCACTAGTCGCACGATGCACCTGACCGATACTCGCGACACCAATTGGTTTCTGATCGATACGATGAATTTTCTTCAAAACTTCCGCAGATAATTGTGACTTTAGTACCTGCTGAATTACTGAAAAGTTAGCTGGCTCCGCAGCACTTTGAAGTTTACTTAAAATCTCTATAGCTTCTTCAGGAAAATAATCATTAAGTTCTAAACTCAAAAGTTGGCCAGCCTTCATAGCGGCTCCTTTTAAGTTAGATAAACTATCAACAATCAGACTTGCTTGTTCAATTCTTGATTTCAAGTCTTTAGAACCTAACTCTTTCAGACCGACCTTCGCGGCAAGTTTGGCTAATTCTAAAGATCTGGCTAGTGCCGATGACTTCATTTTTCAAACTCCCGAGGCAATCCAATAAGATCTTCCTCTTGAACTAAAATCTTTAACATCAAATTGGCAGAAAAAACCATTTCCGATATTTTTTCTAAACGTTCCGATGAAATATCTAATTTTTCAACCGGTAGACTTTTTACCTTGTCATAATTTTCTGCAACTTTTTTTATTAATTCACATTCACGATTTTTAAGTATTTTTTTGATAACCAGATTAACATCTTCTTCGGCACAATAGAGCTTTGTTTTTTGATTAGGCCCCTCGACCTCATAAATCAAATCATATTCAACAAGTTCTTCTAAGGCAGGGCTAATCAAGGCCTTAGACAAATCAAGCCTCTCTGTTAAATCTACGCACGATAAGGGTGTTTTTGACAAATACAGCTGAGCCCAAATAGCCCCATGGACTCGCCGAAATCCCCAGTAGCGTATAAAATCACCAATAGATAAGGACAATTGTCTCAATTTTGATAGGGAATCTTTACTTTTCATATTGTTCATATTAGTATGAACGATATGAAAAGTAAAGAACCAGTCCAACTTCAGGTCTATTATGATGGTTTATGTGAACTCTGTTCACGAGAAATTGCTCATTATAAAAAACAAAAGGGCTCTGAAAAAATAGAATTCATAGATATTTTTTCTAAAAACTTTAATGCCGAAGAACTCGGCTTAGATCCAAAAGAAATTCATAAAAATCTTCATGCTATTACTTTAGATGGAAGAATATTATCTGGGACTGACACCTTTATTGCCATTTGGAGTTTACTTCCTAAATATCAATTTTTAGCAAAACAAGCTTCAAGACCTCTAATCCATAAAGGCTTTAAAAAGATCTATTTTTTATTTACAAAAATACGCCCCTATTTGCCTAGAAAAAATAAAGATTCTTGTGAGCAGAGCCCTTACTGCGAATACCAAAGTAAAAAACCATAGACTAGAACAAACAATTTAAAGTGACCTCAAAAAAAAAGCCCCTAAGTGAAGTTCACTTAGGGGCTTTTTAAAAGATTTTTTTAATATTAGTGCTTTGCTTTTTTTGATTTTTTTGGAGCTTCTTCAACTTCAGCAGCTGGCTCTACACCTTCAAAATCTTCACCGGCATTGTTTTCAGCATCTAATAACAATTTACCAATTCCATTTTGTGCAAAAATCTTATTACGAAGTTCAACCATCATTTCTGGATGATCTCTTAAGAAGTTTTTCGCAGCATCACGACCTTGACCCATTCTTTCTCCGTTAATAGAGAACCATGCACCTGATTTTTCCACCAAGTTTGCAGTCACCGCTAAATCAAGGATATCACCTTCTTCAGAGATACCAGTTCCATACATCAAGTCGAATTCAACTTTTGTAAACGGAGGAGCCATTTTATTTTTAACAACTTTGACAGCCGTTCTATTACCCGTGACATCTTCGCCATTTTTAATCGCACCTACACGGCGCACATCCAAACGAACAGAAGAATAGAACTTAAGTGCATTACCACCAGTTGTAGTTTCCGGGTTACCAAACATCACTCCAATTTTCATACGAATTTGATTGATGAAAATAACCAAAGTATTTGAACGATTGATCGCCGCAGTTAACTTACGAAGAGCTTGAGACATCAAACGAGCTTGAAGACCTACATGAGAATCTCCCATATCCCCTTCAATCTCTGCACGAGGCACAAGTGCTGCAACTGAGTCGACAACAAGTACGTCAATAGCACCAGAGCGAACAAGAGTTTCAGTAATTTCTAAAGCTTGCTCACCAGTATCTGGTTGAGAGATCAAAAGATCTTCAGTATTTACACCTAATTTACGAGCGTAGTTAACATCCAAAGCATGCTCAGCATCTACGAAAGCAACAACGCCCCCTTTTTTCTGAGCTTGAGCAATAACAGACAAGCATAGTGTCGTTTTACCAGAAGACTCTGGTCCATAAATTTCTACGATACGACCTTTTGGAAGACCACCAATCCCCAAAGCGATATCCAAGCTCAATGCTCCAGTGCTGATAACCTCTACGTCTTTAACTAGAGATTCATTTGCACCTAAACGCATGATAGAGCCTTTACCGAATTGCTTTTCAATAGTTGAAACCGCTAATTCTAGGGCTTTTAGTTTTTCCGCGTTTGCCTTTGTGTCCACAGTAGCGTTTGCCATCTGCATGTCCTCTCTACGTAACCAATCTATGTGTTACGCAACTATTTTGGAGCTCCCTCCAGCTTAAGGAGTTCACTCAAATTATTATGTTTAAAATATCAGGCCGGGGCCTTTTTATTTTCGATCGAGAATATCTACCAACCACGAAATCGAAAAATCCACTGTCGCTGATTGAATCGCTTTACGATCTCCAGCAAAAAGTTGCTTTTTCGCTTCTTCAAAACCTGGTCCACATATAGCGATCCAAACAGTTCCTACAGGCTTCTGTGGAGTTCCTCCACTCGGACCTGCAATGCCTGTGACAGCAATAGACCAATCAGTTTTAAGTTGGCGACGCAATCCTTGCGCCATTTGAAGAGCGACTAACTCGCTCACTGCACCCTCTTGCATGAGAGTGTCTCGACGAACCCCCAGAAGATCCACCTTCGCCTCGTTAGAGTAAGAAACCACAGAGCCTAGATATATGTCGGAAACGCCTGCTTGCTCTGTTAAAAAAGCCGAAAGTGCACCTCCAGTACAACTTTCTGCAAAACCCAAAGTGAGTTTTTGGTTACGAAGAGATTTTATTAAGATTTGGAGTTTTTCTAAGTTATTCATTTAGTGAACATCCGAATCTAGGATCTCCTAAAAAATATCCTAGGTTGAAAGAATGGGGGTGTCCAGACAAACTGCCCCGCCCCAAAATGACCTACAGCATTAATCTTAAGTTTTGAGCTTCCTACTCAAGCATATTCTGTTCATGCTTTAATAATCCAAATGCCAACATGCGTAGAAAATAAAAAACCAGCAAAAATTTCCGCTTAGAAAATTGTTGTTTTCTGTAATCGAAAAGTCTTTAAGGTCTATTTAGATGAAGGATCTGCTTTTCCCACAATAAGCTCATATCGAATGCCTTGGCAGATATTATTTTCAAAATGCATTCTTTGACGAAGCTCTTGCTCGGAGTACTTACCGTCTTTGACATCTTTTTCAAATTCATGAGCAAATAGCAAATCTGCTTTCACTATTTGAAAATTCACACCCAAACTAAAAGACAAATAGTCTCCAGGAATTCCATTTGAAAGTTGTCCCATATTTTGTTGGAAAGACAGCGAGGACAAAAACTCAGGGCCTACAGGGTGTAAACACAAAGGGTTTAATACAAAAGAATCATGTCGAGGATAATAAGTCAGGATATTTACTTTGGCATTCGGAGCACAAACTCGGTAAAGCTCCTTGAATACATTCAAAAACTCTTCCCGAGTTTCACCCATTTGCTCTAAAGACAACTCGAAGACAACTTCGTCAACAGAGTTGTCTTGCCAAGGCCAAACAGTCTTTGCTAAGTCCACCTGCATATCCGGCTGACAGCCGCTTTCTTTATCAACATTTACATAATCTTGTATTTTTTTATATCCACAACCAAGATTTAATTTAAGCATCTTCACTCCCTGAACGCCAAAAACTGAATTAATATCCTTCTAATTTTAATGCCGAAGAAAGTTCCTCAAAAACTTGCTCCCAACCTTGCGGGCCGATACCTTGTCGGAATAATCTTACAGATTCATACCACTTCGAAGTTGCTCCAGGCATAGCCCAAACATAATAAGGTAAAACAGGTAAAACAATCCAAGTTTTTTTACCGAGAGCCGCACTTGCGTGAGCAACACTAGTACAAGAAGTTACAACTAAATCTAGCTGTGCTATCGCAGCTAGAGTATCTTCCCAGCTTTGCAAAGGTAAGTTTGTTTCTTCTTTTTGCAAACTAAACCAATTGCGATTCCCGATAGCTTTTTCCATCAACTCTCTTGGAAATTTTCGATAAGCTTCCTGTGCAAACTTAGGGTTTCCATAAAATCTCACTCCGATGCGAGGCTTTTTATGTTCTGAATCTAAATGATGAAAAATATCTTTCCATTTTTTTTGATAATTTTCATCTAGCGATAAGTAAGGGCGTCCCGTCAGATCTTTATATTCATATTGCAAAATATGTGGAGCGCTCATTCCCGGAATCCAATAGTCATGATAAACTTCTGGAGCAGCACGCAAAGAAACTACAGCGGATACTCCTTCGATTCTTGCAAAAACACTCATCAATGAAGGATCACAGCTTATCGTGACTTTGGCGCCTCTTTTTGCAAAATCAGAGGCAAATCTTGCGTTGATGATTTCATCCCCAAGCCCGCCTTCAAGACACATTAATAAATGCTTATCTTTTAAATTTTGATCTCTATAAATAGGTTTATCAGTTGGAAGAGGTTTGTCGCCATAAGCTTGACACCATCTTCCTTGGTCAAGACAACGTAATCCTTCAAGTAAATTTCCTTGTGACATTTCATACCAACCTCTATTGAAATTGGCTTTTATATTTTGAGGGTCATATTTTTTATAATAGTTAGCAATTAACTGCCCGGTAGAAAAATCTCCGCGGAGTCCCGCCTCAAGTTGCTCGTCTAATGGATGTAAGGGAAATATTCTATTTAACATTACTTTATCACATGAGTTCCAGCAGAACTACAAGCTAACACTCCAGTCGCAGAAATAGTAATATTAGATCTCACTGGGACCGATCTATTTACAGAAGTACCATCTCCTAGTTGCCCTTTATTATTTATACCCCAAGCCCAAACGCTTCCGTCTGTTTTTGAAGCCACAGTGTGACTTGAACCCAAGCTAACCTGAACCCAATCAGTGTCGTTATTAACTTTTTGAGGAGATGCCTTCAACACAGATGTTCCGTCTCCGAGTTGTCCGTAGTTGTTATTACCCCATAGCCATAAAGTTCCGTCGCTCTTGATTGCCGCAGAATGCATAGCACCTGGAACCACTTTAATCCAATCAGTATCAGTTCCAATTTGGACAGGCAAAGACCTATTAATAGCTGTACCATCTCCTAAAACAGAATAACTATTATATCCCCATCCCCAAAGTGTTCCATTTGTTTTAAGACCAAGACCATAATCACTTCCCGCATTAACTTCCTTCCAATCGGTATCACCTCCAATTTGTACAGGAATATTAATGTAAGAAGCCGATGTAGTCCCATTTCCTAATCGACCATAATAAGCATAACCCCAAGCCCACAGAGTCCCATTATTTTTAACTGCATAGGTATGCTGGCCCCCAGAAGAAATAAATTTCCAATCGGAATCAAGACCTACCTGAGTAGGATTAGAAAACATAAATCCAAAATTAAATGCCGACCCAGCTCCCCACGCATAAAGCTTTTTGTCATTTTTTATTCCAAGCACATACGACGACCCAGCATGGATACTCTTCCAATCCATAAGTGCAGTTGGCATTTTTGTTGGAGTATTAATAATATCACCATAAACTCCAATTCCTAGACGGCCTCTCTCGTTATAACCCCAAGCCCATACCTCAGAATTACTATTCCACGCAAAACTAGAATAGCTCGCAGACGAAATTTGAGTCCAGTTACTCGCCGAACCAATCTGCACAGGAGATGAATAGTTAAAAGTATTACCCTGACCCAGCTGACCATAAGATCCATATCCAAGCGCATAAAGAACTCCTGTATTTTTTAACATGATGGCATGGCTTACCCCAGCGGTGACTGAAGACCAATTTGCATCAATCCCAATTTGTGCAGGACGAGAACTATTTATCCCCATATTAGTCTCTTGCCCCCAACCCCACAAAGTCCCATCAGATCTTACTGCCATTCCAAAGCTACGGCCAAGGGCCGCAGATAAATATTGATAATCATCAATCTGACGGGGCTGCCAAGCTGCAAGTCCAAGTTGTCGAGCATTATTGGCTCCCCAACCATAGATGGAACCATTAGACATTAAGCCCATAGCGTGGGCACCATTATGCGAACCGGTAATTTTAGTCCAATTATTTAAGCTGCCAATCTGAATAGGAGAACTTCTAGAAACCGTCGTATCATCACCCACAATTGCGGAATTATTTAGTCCCCAGGACCACAAAGTTCCATCGGTTTTAACAGCATAGGAAGTATAGCCCGCAGCAAAAACCTTTGCCCAGTCACTTAAATTACCTACTTGAATAGGAGAACTTCGATCCAACGCATCTGACAACCCTAGGCAACCCCCGAGATTACGTCCCCAACTCCAAAGGGTGTTATCATTTTTAATTGCTAAATTATGATAGGCTCCACACGCAACCTGTGTCCAATTAGATGAGCCTTCTAATTGATGGGGCTCCCAAAAAGTGATTCCAACTAAAGGACTGTTCGCCCCCCAAGACCACAGAGTATTATCTGCTCTCAATCCAAATGAGGTATTAGAAGCTCTGCTAATTTGAGTCCAATTAGAAACTGTTCCTAACTGCTGAGGCGTCAAAACTGGAGAATTGGTATGTCCTAGGCCTAATTGTCCAGAACTATTTAATCCCCACACCCATAAAGTACCGTTTGTTTTAACGGCAAAATTGCAATACACCTTGTCCCAATCAGAAGCAGAACCCACTTGAACCGGGGAGTTACGCTGAGAAGTGTCCCCGAGCCCTAACTGACTACTATTGTTTTGGCCCCAGCCCCACAAAGTTCCATCAGTTTTAATACCATAGGAATTATACGACTCAGCTGCAATATGAGTCCATGTGTCACTACCAACCTGGACCGGAGAGCTTCTACTAGGGCCAGCTAAACCAAGAGAACCATAATAATTATAGCCCCAACTCCATAGAGTTCCGTCTTCTTTTAAAGCCAAGGAATGATAACTTCCGGAAGCTACCTGCCACCAACTTGAATCGCTTCCAATTTGAACAGGCGAACTGACTGTAAGAGTAGAAGATGTTCCTAACTGCCCATAAGCTCCATACCCCCACGACCATAAGGTTTTATCAGACTTAATACCAAGAACATGGTTATCAAATGAAACTGTTTTCCAAGATCCAGGGATCTGAGTGGGCACCGACAAGCTCGTCACTGCTCCCACTCCCAACCGTCCGTAAGTACCTCGTCCCCAACTCCATAAAGAATCATCGTTTTTTATGGCCATACTCATCGGATTAGAGCTTTGATATATAAATAACTCTTTCCAATTCGTATCAGAACCAATTTGAATAGGTGCAGATTGGTAAGACATGCTGCCATTGCCTAATTGACCATAATCATTTGCGCCCCAGCCCCATAAGGTACCATTCGTTCTTAATGCCATTGCATGACTACTGCCACTGGCAACATTGCTCCACTGGGCAATTTTACCAATCTGGGTAGGTCTTAAATAATCAATGCCCATTTGAAAATAATAATTCGACCCCCACAACCAAAGAGTCCCATCGTTCTTAATAGCAGAGGTATGAGTAGTACCCGTAGAGAAATCAGTCCAATCGGCATCACTGCCAATTTGTAGAGGAGAAGATTGGTTTATCGTATTTCCAATGCCTAACTGTCCTACTAAATTTAATCCCCAAGCCCATAAAGTTCCGTTATTTTGTCGAGCCGTCGAAAATGATACCGAGGCTTGAACTTTATTCCAATTGGTCCCAACACCAATTTGCAATGGCAAAGAAATATTGGCAGTAGCACCATTGCCAACTTGACCTTGGTTATTCAAGCCCCAGGCCCATAAAGTACCATTTTGCTTAATTGCTAAAGTATGAGCAGCTGATGAAATCTTTTCCCAATTTGTATCGCTTCCAACTTGAGTCCATGAACTAAGGGGTGAGACACCATTACCTAGAGCAAGAGTATTATTATTACCCGTTGCCCATAGGGTTCCATTACTTTTAATGGCTAGGGACTGACTCTCGCCCGCAGTAACATCTAACCAACCTGAATCAGGAGAGACCATATAGGGCTTCCAAAAGGTCTGCCCCAAAGTTTTACCAAGAACATCATTACCCCATGTCCAAATAGATCCGTTTGTTTTTAAGCCAAGAGAAAATGAATTCTCACTCATTTCCACCTTGGCCCAGTTAGAATCTGTTCCAATTTGTACCGGATTTAAAACTTGAGTTGTTCCTAAATTATCTAAACCAATAACTCCACTTAGCGTTGCTCCCCAACCCCACAAAGTGCCATTAGTTTTGATACCCATACTGCTCGATAAACTTGCTGCCGCATACTTCCAGTCACTTGTTCCATTGCCAACCTGAACCATGGAGGATCTTGAAGTCGCATTCTGACCATCTCCTAAGCGACCATTCGCAGCACTACCCCAAGCCCACAAAGTATTGTCGTCTCGAACTGCAATCACATGTGAATCTCCAGATGCAATGTGCAGCCAATCATGGGGACTTGGATGGGGAATTGGCCAATAGCCTAAGCCCGACTCAGTAAATGAAGACC